>NZ_JBHTDD010000014.1:0-188388 GCF_042666615.1 Plantactinospora sp. GCM10030261 | reverse complement strand
GGGTGTGGGCGGGGGACCGGGGGTGTGGGGGTGTGGGGGCTACAGCGAGTAGGTGCGGGCCACCGCGAGCATCTCGGAGCTGTGCGAACCGGCCACACCGACGCCGGGCGGCCGGGGCCGGAAACCCGGCACCGCCGACAGGTCGTCGCTGGCGTCCATCGCGCGCAATTCGACTGCCCCGTCACGCGGACGGAGGACCAGTTCCACCTCCACCCCGTCGCCCGGCGGAGCGTGGAAGATCATCCCCCAGGACCACGGTCCCTCGTCGGAGGCACCGACCAGGCCGGGTGGGCCACCGGCCGGGCCGGTCTCCCCGGAATCCACGGCGACCGCCCGGATCGGCACCGGGCGACCGGCCACCGTGGCCCGGCTGACCGTCGCCGTCGACGCGGCGACGTGCAGCGACACCAGCCGTACCCCGGGGCGTTGCGGCCGGACCCGGACCCGCAGCGTCCGCTCGTCGCCGGCCCGGGTGTCGGCGAGCACCTCGACGGCCGGCGCCGGCAGCGGCGCCGCCTCGGCCGGCCCGCTGGACACTTCCTCGTCGCCGATCGCCGGGAAGTCGGCAAGCGGCTCTCGATCGTCGACGTACTGGTCGGTCCACGGCTGCGGGTCGGACTCCCGGCTGATCCAGCGTGCGGTGCCGGCGCCCGCGTCCAGCGCGTACATCAGGTGGGTGGGCGCGGGATGGGCGGCATCGAACCGGTCGACGGCGAGCCCTGCCCCGGCGAGGACCACCGTGGCCAGCCCGGCTGCCAGGCCGGGCGCGGCGCCCATTCGCCGGGCCCGCAGCGCGGCCATCCCCCGGTGGCCGCCCGCCCCGGGGAACAGCAGGTCGAGCACGGGCAGCGCGGACAGCCCGAGGAGCACGGCGAGCAGCGCGGCCACCCCGCCCATCGCCATCCCGAGCGCCGGGAACAGCAGCGCCACGGTCGGCACCAGGACGAGGATCCCGACCATCGCCGCGAGGACGCAGACGACCACGGGCCATGGCCCGGACGGCCGGGTGGCGAGGGCCACCAGGCCGGCGAGCGCGCCGGCCAGCGCCGGCAGGGTGACCAGGTACGAGCCGCCGGGCGTGACCGCGGCCAGCACCAGGCCGAGCGCGGCCAGCCAACCGAGCCCGCCGATCGCCAGCGCCGCCGGCCCGGTCCGTCGCCGGGTCAGCGCGTACCAGGTGAGCAGGACCGTGGCGGCCAGCGCCACCACGGCCAATCGATACCACAGTGGACGGTACGGGTCGAGCAGCTCCGCGTAGCCCGGCCGCAGCGCGGTGACCGCCCGCCAGAACAGGTACGCGGCGATCGGCGCCAGCACGATCGGGATCAGGGCGAGGGCGAACCCGGCGGCCAGCCGGGGCCAACTGGTCACGCCCCGGCGCCGGGCCAGGACGGCCAGCGCGCCGGCGGCGAGCAGCGCCAGCCCGGCCAGCGGCCAGGTCAACCAGCCCGGATAACGGACCAGCCCGCCCGGGACCGGGAAGTAGGTGGCGTCCCCGCCGGCGGTCAGTCGAGCCACGTCGGTGCCGCCGAACTCGCGGGCCAGGGCGAGCGCGTTGTCGCCGTGCGCCTGGAGGGTGGAGCGGTCCATCCGGGCCGGGGTGTCCAGCGGGGTGTGATAGATCGCCGCGCCGTCGATGTAAGCCGAGTTCAGCCCGACGAAGCCGCGCTGGACGAACGCGGTGAAGTCGGTGTCGTTGGGCAGCAGCCGGTAGATCTCCACCGCGAACGAGGTGCCGATCGGGTGCGGTGCCGCCCGGCCGTACGCCCGCACCAGCCGTTCGTTGCGGGCGGACGTCTCGAACATGATCGGCGGCCCGGTGCTGCCCCGGGCCTCCAGGTTGAGCACCACCCCACCGCCCTTGGCCAGCGGGTGGCCGGCGGCGAACCCGGACGCGCCGCACAGGCACGCCTCCTCGGCGTCGGTGAGCACGATCACGACGTCGTTGCGCGGCCGCGGCCCAGCGCTCAGCGCGCTCGCCACCTCCAGCAGCGCCGCGGTGCCCGCGGCGTCGTCGTTGCCCCCGAGACCCACCTGCACCGAGTCGTAGTGCGCGACCAGGAAGACGGTGCCGGTCGGTTGGGTTCCCGGTAGCCGGGCCACGACGTTGCGCACCCGGGCGAACGCGGCGCCGTGCTCACCGGTCTCCTGACCGGCCTCGGCGGCCACCGTGTCCTGCACCTCGGTCTCCAGGCCGGCGCGGCGCAGGTTGTCCACCAGATACTCGCGTACCCGGTCGTTGGCCGGGCTGCCGGCCACGTGCGTCTCCCGGCCGATGATCTCGACATGGGCGTACGCCCGCGCCGCGCTGAACTCCGCGGCCGGCGCCGCCGCGTCCCGGGGCGCCGGATTGCGCAGGTTGGCCAGGGCGGCGACGGCGACCGCGAGCAGGACCAGGATCGCCGCGGCGGCGGCCAAACCGCGGCGCCGGGGACGGGCCAGCGCCCGTTCGGCGGGACGGACCGGGGTCTGCACGGTTGCCTCCTGGTGGTGCGGCGGGGTGTCATCATGCAGGACGACCGGACCGGTCGAAAGCCCCGGATCTCGACGGCGGTCGCCCGTGTGCTGGTGACCCGCTCGGCCGTCGGGTGGCATGGCGGGCGGTGTTCACGGCCAGTAATGTTGTGTGGCCGGTGCCGCCTGATAGACGATCAGCGGGCTGACCGAGAAGGAGCCCGACATCAGTACCGAGCCTCCCCGCCCGATCCGGGGAGCCCGACGAGTGGAGGCGGCGAGTTGACCGGTTCATCCGTCGTGGCTCGGGGCTACCCGCACGGCGGGTTCGGCGGCAAGCCGGTCCTGCCGCCGGGGGAGCGGCTCCGGGTGCTGCTCGTGGAGGACGACGAGGGCGACGCCTTCCTGGTCGGTGAACTGCTCGCCGAGACCGGCGCCGCGATCGACCTGGTGGTCGCGACCAGCCTGAACCAGGCCCGGCAGCGGGTCGCCGGGGTGGACTGCGTGCTGCTCGACCTCGGCCTGCCGGACGCGCAGGGCCTGGACGGGCTGCGTCAGGTGCTGGTGATGGCCGACCGGGCCGCGGTCTGCGTCCTCACCGGCCGGTCCGACGAGCACCTCGGCGTCGCGGCGGTCGCCGAAGGAGCCCAGGACTACCTGGTCAAGGGCCAGGTCGACGGGGTGCTGCTGGCTCGCTCGTTGCGTTATGCCGTGGAGCGGAAACGGGCCGACGAGAACACCCGGCGACTGCGCGAGGTCGAGTTGCGCCAGGCCGAGTCGGCCCGGTTGGAACGCGGCCTGCTGCCGCAGCCGCTGATGGACACCGACCAGGTCAGCGTGCACACGTTCTACCGGCCCGGCCGGCACGCGGCGCTGATCGGCGGTGACTTCTTCGACGTGGTGCAGACCGCGCCGGACCGCGTCGACCTGATCGTGGGCGACGTGTGCGGGCACGGCGTGGACGAGGCCGCCCTCGGCGTCGAACTGCGGGTGGCCTGGCGGGCGCTGGTGCTGGCCCGGGTGCCGGACGACGAGGTGCTGCCGGCGCTGGAGCAGGTGCTGATGAGTGAGCGCCGGCTACAGGAGATCTTCGCGACGGTCGCCACCACCCGACTTGACCTGGTCGCCAACCGGGCCACCGTGCGGCTGGCCGGGCATCCGCCACCGCTGCTGCTCGCCGATGGCAAGGTCGCGCCGGTGCCGGCCCCGGGTGGCCTGCTGCTGGGCGTACGACCGCGCCGGCCGGTCGCGTACGAGCTTGACCTGGCCACCGAGAACTGGTCGTTGCTCATGTACACCGACGGGCTGATCGAGGGGCGGGTCGGCACCGGCGTGGACCGGCTGGACGTGCCGGGGTTGAGCGGACTGCTGGGCGAGCCGGCGACCGGGCGGGTCCCGCTCCCGGAACTGCCGGGATGGTTGGTGGGCCGGGCCGAGGAGATCAACGGCGGGCCGCTCGCCGACGACGTGGCCATGCTGCTGGTATGCCGGGGGAGGGGTCGATGAGCAGGGACACCGGGTGGTCGTTGCGCCGCCGGGTGGTGACGCTGTGTGTGACCGTCGGTCTGGTGCTCGCCGGGCTCGCGTTGGCCGAGGCGGTGGTCGCGGCGCAGAACAGGCAGGCCACCGAGCGGGTGCTGAACGTCACGGGCCCGCTCCGGGTGCAGGGCGAGATCCTGCTCAATGCTCTGGTGAACCAGGAAACGGGGGTCCGCGGCTTCGCCGTCACCGAGCAGGCCGACGAACTCGAACCCTACGAGGTGGGGCGGACCCAGGAGCGGGCGGCCGTCGACCAGCTGAACCGGCTGCTGGGGAACCAGCCCGCGGCCCGGGCCGAGCTGGCGGAGGTGGAGCGGCAGGCCGAGCAGTGGCGGCAGTCCGTGGCCGAACCGGTGATCGCGGCGACTCGGGCCGACGGGCGGGCGGCGGGGCAGGCCCTGCTCACCGACGCCACCCGGCAGCAGTTCGACGACCTGCGCGCCGCGATCGGCGACCTCCAGCAGTCGATCCTCGAACTCCGTCAGGAGAACGCCAGCAGGGTGGAGTCGACCGGCAACGTCCTGGTGGTGCTGCTGATCGTGGCGGCCGCGGTGGTGCTGGTGGCCGGCGTCGCGCTGTTGGTGTCGCTCAACCGGTTGGTGATCGGCCCGGTGACCGCGCTGGCCGGCCAGGTGCGCGAGGTGGCCACCGGGGACTATTCCCGGGTCATCGAGCGGGTGGGGCCACCGGAGGTGGCCGGGCTGGCGGGCGACGTGGAAGCCATGCGTCGCAAGATCGCCGCCGACCTGGCCGAGGTCCGTGACGCGCGGGCGAGCATCGAACAGGCAAACGAACAGTTGCAGAAGCAGGCCGAGGAACTGGTCCGCTCCAACCGGGACCTGGAGCAGTTCGCCTACGTCGCCTCGCACGACCTGCAGGAGCCGCTGCGCAAGGTGTCCAGCTTCTGCCAGCTGCTGCAACGCCGGTACGCCGGCCAGCTCGACGAACGGGCCGACCAGTACATCGCGTTCGCCGTGGACGGCGCGCAGCGGATGCAGCGGTTGATCAACGACCTGCTCGCCTTCTCCCGGATCGGCCGACTGACCAGTGGCTTCACCGAGGTCGACCTGAACAAGGTGATGGGTGACGTGGCGGGGCAGACGGAGGCCGCCCGCCAGTACACCGACGCGGAACTGACCTGGTCGGAGCTGCCAGTGGTGCGGGGCGAGGAGGCCCTGCTGACAAACCTGATCGCGAACCTGGTCAGCAACTCGGTGAAGTTCCGCAAACCGGACGTCCCTCCGAAGGTGCACGTTTCCGCCGAGCGGGTGGGCGACGAGTGGGAGATCACCTGCCGGGACAACGGCATCGGCATCGAACCGGAGTTCGCCGACAAGATTTTCGTGATCTTCCAGCGCCTGCACTCCAAGGATGCCTACCCCGGCACCGGGATCGGCCTGGCGATCGTCAAGAAGATCGTGGAGTATCACGGCGGTCGCGTCTGGGTCGACGCCGAGGTGACCGGCGGTAGCGCCATCCGGTTCACCCTGCCGGTGCTCACGGACGCAGCGGAACGGACGGGCGGCGAGGGCCCGGATCCCGCGGCGGGCACCGACGACGAGGCCGGCGCGGGTACGGCCGGCGCCGCGGTCGATGGCGATGGCGATGGCGGCGGCACCCAGCCCGGCGACGGTGTGGGCGCGACCACGAGTGACGGGATCCAGCGGCCCGGGACGGGCCCGGCAGGGGAAACTGGTGGGATGAAGGAGACGGTGGCATGACCGCACCCGCGGACGGCAAGAGCCCGATCGAGGTGCTCCTCGTCGAGGACGACCCCGGTGACGTCCTGATGACGCAGGAGGCGTTCGAGGAGCACAAGCTGCGCAACCGGCTCACGGTCGTCTCGGACGGCGACGAGGCGCTCGCGTACCTGCGCCGTGAGGGTCGGTTCGCCGACGCCGCCGCCCCCGACCTCATCCTGCTGGACCTGAACCTGCCCCGCCGGGACGGCCGGGAGGTGCTCGCCGAGATCAAGAGAGACGAGCAGCTCCGGCAGATCCCGGTCGTGGTGCTCACCACGTCCCAGGCGGACGAGGACATCCTGCGCAGCTACCAACTGCACGCGAACGCGTACGTGACGAAGCCCGTCGACTTCGAACGGTTCATCGCGGTGGTCCGGCAGATCGACGAGTTCTTCGTCAGCGTGGTCAAGCTGCCGCCACGTGGCTGAGGTACCGCTCGACGAGGTCGGCGCGCTGTTGCGGGAGGCCGCTGACAGCGTGGTCCTGCCGATGTTCCGGCAGCTCGACGATGCCGATATCACGGAGAAGGCACCGGGAGAAGTGGTCACCGTCGCCGACCGGGAGGCGGAGACGCTCATCGCCGATCGGCTGCGGGAGTTGCTGCCCGGGTCGGTGGTGGTCGGCGAGGAAGCCGTCGCCGAGCAACCGGAACTGCTCGGGCACCTGGTCGGCCCCGGCGAGGTGTGGCTTGTCGATCCGGTCGACGGGACCGCCAACTTCGCCGCCGGGCGGCGGCCGTTCGCCCTGATGGTGTCCTTGCAACGGGCCGGCGAGCTGGTGGCGAGCTGGATCCTCGACCCGCTGGCGGACGAGCTGGCCGTGGCCGCGTCCGGCGTACCGACCCGGCTGAACGGACAGCCGGTGACGTCCTTCGACGGCCCGGCCCCCGACGGGCACCCGCTGGCCGAGCTGCGGGGCACGGCGATGACCCGGTTCCTGCCGGCCGACCTGCGTGCCGAGGTGACGGCCGGCGGTCGGCACGTCGGTGAGCTGCTTGGCGGCCAGCACTGCGCCGGCCGGGAATACCTCGACCTGCTCACCGGGCGGCACCAGTTCATCCTCTTCTGGCGCACCCTGCCCTGGGATCACGCACCCGGGGTGCTGCTGGCCCGTCAGGCGGGCGGGGTGGCCCGGCGATTCGACGGCACCGACTACCACCCGGCCGACGACCGGCGCGGATTGCTGATCGCCGCGAACGAGCGGATCTGGCGGGACGTGCGGGACGCCCTGCTCCCCTGAGCCGCCTGGCGCGGCGGCCGTTGGCGCGCGCGCTGGTGTCGCGCTGAGTCAGGGCGGTAAGTGCATCTGCCGGGGACTCGCCACCAGCGTGGACA
The DNA here is from genome assembly GCF_042666615.1 of Plantactinospora sp. GCM10030261. Classification (NCBI taxonomy): domain Bacteria; kingdom Bacillati; phylum Actinomycetota; class Actinomycetes; order Micromonosporales; family Micromonosporaceae; genus Plantactinospora; species Plantactinospora sp. GCM10030261. The sequence goes on along the minus strand of NZ_JBHTDD010000014.1, from coordinate 181,319 downwards.
GCAGCCGCAGCGCGTCCGCCGACCGGCTGCCCGGCGTGGCGGTATGCAGCATCAGCCGCTGGCCGTGTTCGGGCAGCTCCAGCACCTCGCGGGTCAGGTGCACCGCCCCCACCGCCGGGTGGACGAACCGCTGCGGGGTCGCCACGCTCGGCACGCACACCTGGTGGCGTCGCCACAGCCGGTGGAACTCCGGGACGTCGGAGAGCGTCGTCAGCAATTCGCTGATCACCGGATCGTCCGGATACCGGATCGTCGCGGCACGCAGATCCGCCACGCATTCGGCGGCGAACGCCACGACGTGCGGATCGGTGAAATCGGCCGGTGGACTGCCGAGAAAACACCGCCAGGCCAGATTCCGCTCGTCCGGTGCCCAGTCGTCCGGATCGCCGAGCACCACCGCCGCGAGCGGGTTCCAGGCGAGCAGCTCGTAGCGCGCGTCGATGACGTACGCCGGGGTGTCGGTGAGCAGATCGAGCAGGTGCCGGATGCCGGTCGGCACCTCACCGGTGGGCCGATTCGGCGGCTCGGGCGGCTCGCCAGCCAACCGGAACAGGTGGGCCCGCTCGTTCGGATGGAGCCGCAGCGCCCGGCCCAGCGCGCCCAGGACCTGCCGGGACGGTCGTGGCGCCCGGGCCTGCTCAAGCCGGTTGTAGTAGTCCACGGAGATACCGGCCAGCTGGGCGACCTCCTCCCGACGCAGGCCGGGGGTGCGGCGCCGGGAGCCGACCGGCAGGCCGACATCGGCCGGCCGTACCTGGGCCCGACGATCGCGCAGGAACGCGGCGAGCTGGTCACGGTGCACGGGGCAATCATCGCTCGGCGGTATGCCGGCCAGCCAGGGACCGCCGGTCCCTGGTTGACGGGTGCCTTCCCCGGCGCCGCGCCGCGCCGCACGGTGGTCGGCATGGACGAACGGATCGCCCTCGTCACGGGGGCAAACAGGGGCATCGGGTACGCGATCGCGCGCGGACTGGCCGTCGCCGGCTTCCAGGTGCTGGTCGGGGCCCGGTCAACGGAACCGGGTCGGGCCGCGGTCGAGAAGCTGGTGGCCGACGGGCACCAGGCCACGTACCTGCCGCTCGACGTCGCCGACGAGGAGTCGGTGGCCGCCGCGGCGGCCGAGGTGCACCGCTCGTACGGCCGGCTGGACGCCCTGGTCAACAACGCGGCGATCTGGCTGGACGCGGCGCCGACGCCGAGCGCGACCCCGCTGGACGTGCTGCGGCGCACCTACGAGACGAACGTGTTCGCAGTGGTGGCGGTGACAAACGCCTTCTTGCCGCTGCTGCGCCGCTCCCCGGCCGGTCGGATCGTCAACCTTTCCAGTGAGTTGGGTTCGCTGGGTCGCATCACCGACCCGGCGTCGGACTACCACCGCAGCGCCTTCCTGGCCTACAACACCTCGAAGACCGCGGTGAACGCGGTGACGGTGGCGTACGCGAACGAGCTGTGGGACACCCCGATCAAGGTGAACGCCGCCGATCCGGGTGCCTGCGCGACCGACATGAACGCCGAGGGGCACCGATCGCCGGAGCAGGGTGCGGCCACGCCGGTCCGGCTGGCCAGCCTGCCGGCCGACGGCCCGAGCGGCGGATTCTTCTTCGACGATGTCCCGCAGCCGTGGTGAGACTGTGACGGGCGGTACTGAAGTGGCTCGTGGGGCACCATTGGCGCGTACCCTCCGGTAGGCTGTCCGGCGGCCTCCACCCGCCGTGCCGGCGCATGGGGGTCGCCGCCACGGCGGGTCGCCGCCGATCGGGGGAGGCGGCCCGATGGAGGGGACGACACTTGTGAGAGGGACGGCGGCCGTACCCGGACTGCGCCTGATCCTGGTCGTGGTGTTGACCGCCGCGCTCGGCGTGGTCGGCACACCCGCGTTCGCCGAGCCGGGGTCAAGCCCCGGCGACGAGGGCGACAGCAAGAAGCTGCGGGTCGTCCTGGAGGCAGCCGCGAAGGGGCACGTGGAGGCGCAGGCCAAGCTGGACGCGTCGGCCAAGCGCCAGCGCCAGCTCGCCGCCGACCTGGGCCAGGTGGAACAGCGGCTGAGTCTGGTCACCGTGTCGGCCGGGGCGGTGGCGTCCCGGTCGTACCAGGTGGGTCGGCTGGGCCCGGTGGACGTGATGATGGGCAGCGCGAACCCGGACGAGTTCCTGGAGCGCGCCCGCCAACTGGAAATGCTCGCCCAGCGGGACAACGAGCAGCTCCGGGAGCTGGCCCAGGCCCGTGCGGACGTCGCGGCCGCCAAGGCCGCCATCGACAACGAGGTACGCGAGCAGCAGCGGCAGGTCGCGGTGCTCGCCCAGAAGAAGCGGGACGCCGAGCGGGCGCTCGCCGAGGTGGGTGGCCAGACTTCCGGTGGCTTCGTCAGCGCCAGTTCCCGGGCGGCCAAGCCCGCGCCACGCAACTCCGACGGATCCTGGCCGAGTGAGTCATGCTCCGTCGACGATCCCACCACCTCCGGCTGCATCACCCCACGGACCCTGCACGCGTACCAGCAGGCGCGGGGGGCTGGCTTCACCCGGCACACCTCCTGCTTCCGCAGCGGCGGTGGCGGTGAACACCCCAAGGGCCGGGCCTGCGACTTCTCGGCCGCCGCGGGTGGCTTCGAGAACCGCAGCGCCACCGGCGGGGACAAGTCGTACGGGGACCGGCTCGCCGCCTTCTACGTCAAGAACGCCAGCCGGCTCGGCGTGCTCTACGTGATCTGGTATCGGCAGATCTGGATGCCCGGCACCGGCTGGCGGGCATACAGCGGTGGCGGCAGTCCGGCGGCCGATCACACGAACCACGTTCATCTCTCGATGATCTAGCCCTTCCCGGCGTCGGGCTGCGTAGCATCGCAGCGGTGAACCCTGCACCCGACGAGGCGATCGAGCCGCACGCCGCGAAGTCCGCCGCCTCCGCGACGGCGGAGCCACCGCGGCCGGAGGTCCTGCCGAACGAACTCGCCGCCGCCCTGGTGTTCCTCTCCAGCGGTGCCGTGCTGGTCCTGGAACTGGCGGCGTTGCGCCTCGTCGGCCCATACCTGGGCGTCACACTCCAGGTCACCAGCTCGGTGATCGGGGTGGCACTGGCCGCCATCGCGTACGGGGCGTGGCTTGGCGGCCGGCTGGCCGACCGGCTGGATCCGCGTCCGCTGCTCGCTCCGGCGTTCATCCTGGCCGGCATCGCCACGGCGGTCACCCTGCCGATCGTCCGGTACGCGGGGGAGGTGCTCCGCGGCGGCGCCGTCGCGGCCATCCTGCTGCTCGCCGCGCTGGCCGTGTTCGTCCCCGCGGTGCTGCTGTCGGCGGTGACCCCGCTCGTGGTCAAGCTCCAGCTCGGCGATCTGCGGCGAACCGGTCAGGTGGTGGGCAAGCTGTCCAGCATCGGCACGCTGGGCGGCATCACCGCCACCCTGGGTACCGGCTTCGTGCTGGTGGCCGCGCTGTCGACGACAGCCATCCTGATCAGCCTCGCGGCGCTACTCGGGCTCACCGGCCTGGCGCTCGCCGGATACCTGCGGCACCGGTCCCGCACCGAGCTGCCGGGCCAGCCCCGGGCGCGGGCGGTGGCGGCGGTGGTCGGGCTCCTCGGCGCGACGCTCACCGGGGTCGCGCCGACGCCCTGCGACGTGGAGACCGCGTACCACTGCGCGCGGGTGGAGACCGATCCGACCCGGCCATCCGGGCGCACGCTGGTGCTCAACTCCGCCCAGCACTCGTACGTCGACCTGGCCGATCCGCGGCACCTGGAGTTCGCGTACACGAAGTGGTTCGGTGCGGTGGCCGACGCGCAGGCCCCGCCCGGCCGCCGGCTGGACGCCGTACACCTGGGCGGGGGTGGGTTCACCATGCCGCGGTATCTCACCGCCACCCGGCCGGGGACCAGCAACACGGTGTTCGAGATCGACGGTGGGCTGGTGGAGCTGGACCGGCGTGAACTCGGCGTACGCGCCGGGCCGGACCTCACGGTCGGCGTCGGCGATGCCCGGATGTTGCTCGGCCGACATCCGACGGCGAGCGCGGACCTGGTGGTCGGGGACGCGTTCGGTCACCTTGTGGTGCCCTGGCACCTGGCCACCCGGGAGATGGTCGCGGAGATCCGGCGGGTCCTCCGGTCCGACGGCGTGTACGTGCAGAACGTGATCGACTATCCGCCGGCCCGGTTCGTCCGGGCCGAGTTGGCCACCGTGGGGGCGGAGTTTCCGCATCTGGCCCTGATCGCCCCGCCGGCGGCCGTGGCCGGCCAGGAGGGGGCCAACTTCGTGATCGTCGCGTCGATGGTCCCGCTGCCCCTCGTCGAACTGCGGGAGCGGCTCGGCGAGCCGGGCATTCAACCGGTCTCCCTGCTCACCGGCGATGAACTCCGGTCGTTCGTGGCTGACGCCCGGATCCTCACCGACGAGTACGCGCCGGTCGACCAGCTCCTGGCCGGAACGTGACGATCGGGCAACAACCCGCCCCGGCACGATTATTTTGCGTGCTGTCGGGCAACTACCTGGTTCATGGGTTCTGGGAAGCCGAACACGCGACTCCTGGGTGACCGCTACCGGCTCGTCGAGCGTCTCGGCGCCGGCGGGATGTCGGTGGTCTGGCGCGGCTACGACGAGGTGCTGGGCCGGCAGGTGGCGGTCAAGGTGCTGGCGCCGCAGCTTGCCACCGACCGGGCGTTCCGGCACCGGATACGGATGGAGGCCAAGGCCGCGGCGCGGCTGTGCCACCCGCACATCACGAACGTGTACGACTACGGCGAGTCCGTCGAGGGCGACGCCACCCTGCCGTACGTGGTGATGGAGCTGGTGGACGGTGAGCCGCTGTCCGCCCGATTGGCCCGTGGCGGGTCGCTGCCCTGGCGGGAGGCGGTGGCCGTCTGCGCGGAGGTGGCCGGCGCGCTGGCCACCGCGCACGCCCGTGGCATCGTCCACCGGGACGTGACACCCGGAAACGTCATGCTCACCCGCGGTGGCGTGAAGGTCGTGGACTTCGGCATCTCGGCGCTGGTCGGGGAGCGGGAGTCGGAGCCGGGTGGCCAGCTGCTCGGCACACCCGCCTACCTGGCACCCGAGCGGCTCGACGAGGGCAAGGTCAGCGCTGCCGCCGACGTGTACGCCCTGGGGCTGCTGCTCTACCGGAGCCTGACCGGCCGGCTGCCGTGGCCGGCCCGGACCAAGACCGAGCTGGTCCGGGCTCACCTGTTCCTGGATCCGGAGCCGCTGCCGGCCATTCCCGACCTGCCCGACGAGGTGGCCGCCATGTGCGAGCGGTGCCTCGTGAAGGACCCGGGCGGCCGGCCGGACAGCGCCGACCTGGCCCGCGTGCTGGCCGACGCGATCGGCGTCGCGGCCGTGCTGCCGGTCTCCCCGGCTCCGGTGGGGACGTCTCCCGACGCCGACCCCGACGTGCTGGCCAGCGCCGGCACCACGATCCTGCCGTCGTCCGTGGCCACCGACGCCCTCGGGTACGCGCGATCGACGAACACCCGTCGGGCGGCTCGGCGGCGCACCCTGGTGACCGCCGCGGTCGCGGCCGGGCTGGTCGGCAGCACCGGCGCGGTGTGGGCGGTCACCTCCCGTACCCCGGCCGGTGGTGCGGACCGCGCGGTGGCGGCCATGGCCGCCGAATCTCGCGATCCGGCCTGCCGGGTCGACTACGCCCTACGTGCGGACACCGGCACGAGCTTCGACGCCGCGTTGACCGTCACCAACACCGGCGCGGAGCCTGCCGCGGACTGGCGATTGACCTTCGCGTTCCCCGCCGATCAGCGGCTCACCGGGGGCGGACCGGCGGCCCTGGAGCAACACGGCAGGCAGGTGACGGTGCGGCCGACGTCCGGTTCCGCGTTGCCGGCGAACGGCTCCGCGGCCGTGCGGCTCACCGGCGCTTACGGCGCCGGCGGGAATCCGCTCCCGGTCACCTTCCACCTGGGCGACGAGACCTGCGAGGTGCGGCTCTCCGGGGTGGCCGGCGCACCGAGTGTCGCGCCTTCGACCGCCGGGATTGGGGGGACGGCCGCCGGATCGGGGAAGTCGGGCGGTGGGTCCGGCCAGGACGGGACGGCGGCCAAGAAGCCGACCAAGCCAGCCAAGGCAACCAAGCCCAAGGCGCCCAAGGAACCGAAGGCGCCCAAGCCCGCCAAAGCGGATCGCGACGATGACGACGACGATGACGACTGAGCCGGCCGGTCAGTCGGTGACGGAGAAACGCTGCACCTGATCGATGGAGCCCTCCACGATCAGCGTGCCGTCCGGCGGGATCACCACCTCTGGTCGGGCGTACTCGAACCGGTCGTCGCTGGTGTGCACCCCGACGATGGCCACCCCCTGCCGGTCGTCGTCCGGAATCTCGTCGATCCGCCGCCCCACGAGCCGGGCCGGCGTCCGCGTCTTGGCGACCGCGAAGTCGGTGCCGAACTCCGCGTAGTCCAGCAGCCGGCTGACGATCAGATGGGCGATCCGCTCACCCATCTCGGCCTCGGGGAACAACACCCGTCGGGCACCCACCGCGGTAAGGATCCGGGCGTGCTTAGCCGAGGTGGCACGGGCCCAGATGTCGGTCACGCCGAGTTCCTGGAGCGCGATCACGGTGAGTACGCTGGCGTCCAGCGACCTGCCGATGGCCACCACCACGCGGTCGAATTCGGGTAGCCCGAGTTGGCGCAGCGCCGCCTCGTCCGTGCCGTCGGCCTGCACCACCTGGGTGAGCTGGGAGGACCAGTGCTGCACCCGACGTTGGTCGATGTCGATGGCGAGCACGCCGTGCCGGAGCCGGCTCAACGACTCGGCCACCTGCCCGCCGAACCGGCCCAATCCGATGACCGCCACGTCCCGGCTCTCCGGACCGTGGCCCCGCCTAGCCGACAAGGGGACGCTCCTCCGGATAGCGGTAGAGCCGGTGCCGGGTGCGCAGGGCCAGCGCGCTGGCGGCCCCGATCGTCCCGACCCGGCCCAGGAACACCAGCACCGCCAGCAGGTACTGGGCCGCCGTGCCGAACCCGGCGACATTGGCGGTGTTGAGCCCCGCGGTGGACCAGGCGGCGGTCACCTCGAACAGCGCCCGGTAGAACCGGAAACCCGGCTCCAACCAGGCCAGGACGAGGGTGCTGAGGGCCACCACGCCGATGCCCAGCAGCGCGACCGTGAGCGCCTGTCGTTGGGCGGCCGGGGCGATCCGGCGCCGACCGATCACCACGTCCGGCTCCCCCCGGATCTCGGCCCAGATCACGTAGGCGAGCAGGAAGAAGGTGGTCACCTTGATGCCGCCGGCGGTGCTGGCGCTGCCGCCGCCGACGAACATGAGCGCTGAGACGATGGCGTCCGTGGTGTCCCGCATCTCGGCATAGCTGACCGTGGCGAGCCCGCCGGAGCGTGGGATGGTGCCCTGCACGAAGCCGGCGAGCAGCTTGTCCGGCACCGCCAGCGGGCCGAGAGTGTCCGGATTGTTCCACTCGCCGGTAACGACCGAGACGAATCCGACGGCGAGCAGGATGAGGGAGCCGCCCACGGTGAGCCGGGTGTGCACCGACCAGGTCTCGGGGTGGGTGAGATGGTGGCGTAACTCGGTAAGCACCGGGAAGCCGAGCGAGCCAGCGATCACCCCGATGGTCGGTGGCAGGCACATCCAGGCGTCGGCCACGAAGGGTGACCAGCCCCCGGGGAGCGTGCTGAACCCGCTGTTGTTGAAGGACTGGATGGCGTGGAACACCCCGTCCCACAACGCCGCGCCGAAGGCGACGTCGTAGTGCAGCCACAGCCGGCCGGTGAGCAACACCGCGACCGCCGCCTCCCAGCAGATCATCGTCACAGTGATCCGGAGCAGAGCGCGGCGGGCGTTGCCGAAGCCGATGCCTACCGACTCGGCCTGCAGGACCAGCCGGTTGCGCAGACCCAGCCGGCGGGACGCGGTGAGCAGCAGCAACAGCGCCGACGCCATGATGCCGATGCCGCCGATCTGGGTGAGCGCGGCGATCACCACGTGTCCGGGAGTCGACCAGTACGACCCCGTGTCGACCAGGTCGTACCCAGCCGTGCAGGCCGCCGAGGTGGCGGCGGTGAGCGCCACCACCAACGGAGCGCCGGAGCCGGGCTCGGCCGTGGCGAAGGGCAGCATGAGCAGCCCGGTGCCCAGCGCGATCAGTCCGGCGAGAGCCAGCGGGACGAGCCGCACCGGGTGCCGGAGAAAGCTCGCGCGTACGTCCCGCAGCCCCATCCTGGCTTGCATACCACCCGGCCTTCACGGCCACCCGGCACTTGCCGGACATTCATCCGCCGGTCAGTCGCGTACCGGTCGGTCGTCGCTTCGCCCGGTTTGGAGACGTACCCTCGGCGTCCTTGGACTGGCCGGGATGTTGCTGGCCGGCGTCGTGTCCGTGCCCACCGCGCCGGCGGTGGCCCGCGGCGACGATGACCGGGACCGGGCCCGTGGCGACCGGCCGATCGTGATCGCCCATCGGGGCGCGAGCGGCTACCGGCCGGAGCACACGCTTGCGGCGTACCGGCTGGCGATCCGGATGGGTGCCGACTACATCGAGCCGGACCTGGTATCGACCCGGGACGGTGTGCTTGTCGCCCGGCACGAGAACGAGATCTCCGGCACCACCGACGTGGCGACCCGGCCCGAGTTCGCCGGCCGTAAGGTGACGAAGACCATCGATGGCGTCGCGGTCACCGGCTGGTTCACCGAGGATTCACCCTGGCGGAGCTGAAGACGCTGCAGGCGAAGGAGCGGCTGCCGCAGGTGCGGCCGACCAACGCCGCCTTCGACGGACAGTTCGAGGTCCCGACCCTCCAGGAGGTCATCGATCTGGCCCGGACCGAGGGCCGGGCGCGCGGGCGCACCATCGGCATCTACCCGGAGACCAAGCACCCCAGCTACTTCCAGTCGATTGGCCTGCCCCTGGAAGAGCCGCTGGTGGCGGTGCTCCGGCGCAACGGTCTGACCGGCAGGAAGGACCCGGTCATCATCCAGTCCTTCGAGACGGCCAACCTGCGTCGGTTGAACCGGATGATCGACGTCCCGCTGGGACGCCGGGCGTCAGTCGCCGGTCAGGCGGTCGCGGACCTGTCGGGTCCCGGCTCCCGCAGGCCGAGCAGCGTCCGGACCCCGGCGAGGAACGTCGCCGAGTCGGGGGAGCCGGTCAGGACGCGTTGCAAGACGTACCCGGGCACCAGGGCGTACAACGCCGCGCCGACCGCCTCCGGGTCGGCGTCTGGTGGCAATTCACCGTTGCGCTGCGCCAGTTGGGCGAGCGTCACGAAACGAGCGCGGAATTCCGAGTACATCCGGGCCACGAACTTGCCGAGTTCCGGATCGCGCAGCGCCTCGCCCCAGACCTGGATGGCGATCCGGGTCGCCCCGTCGGGTCCGGTCTGGGCATCGACGAACTTCCACGTCTCGGTCAGCGCCTCGTTCAGGGTCGGCGGCGGCCGGCGGCCGGCGAGGTCGTCGAACAACGTTCCGGCGCCTCCGACCGCCTCCTCCGCGATCGAGGTGATCAGCTCGTTCTTGCTCCGGAAGTAGCGGTAGACCGCGCCGACGGAGAGCCCCGCCTCGGTGATCACGTCCTGCATCGAGGTGTTGTGGAAGCCGTCCCGCAGGAAGCAGGTGCGGGCGGCGGCGAGGATCTGCCGTCGTCGGGCCTCGAGGTGTTGTGCGGAGACGCGTGGCACGACCCACATTTTAGAACGAACGCTCGTTCTTGACCGGTTGCCAGGGCCGGTGTCACGCTCACATAAAAGAATGAGCGTTCGTTTTAGGAGGAACCATGAGCGCACCGACCCGGGACCGCCCGTCGGGGGAGTCGACGACCGATCGAGCGCCGACGCGCCGGGTGCCCCCGCCCGCCACGGTCGCCATGCTGATCGCGGTCGCCGTGGTGACGCTGCAGGCGCTGCTGGTGCCGTTGTTCTCGGCACCCGCCGCCAACGTGGCCCCGCGCGACCTGCCGGTGGTCGTCGCCGGTCCGCCGGCCGCCGCCGACGGCCTGCGGGACCGCCTCGCCGCCGCCCAGCCCGGAGCCTTCGAGATCAGTACGGTGCCGGACGCCGAAGCGGCCGACCGTGCGTTGCGCGATCGCGAGGCGTACGCCGCGTTCGTGCTCGGTCCGGACGGTCTCGCACTGCACACCGCCAGCGGCGCCAGCCCGACGGTGGCCGCACTGCTCACCCAGGCGGCCGGTCAGATCTCCGCCGGGGGCGGGCAGCCGGTCCGGGTGCGTGACGTGGTGGCCGGCGGACCGGACGACCCGCGCGGCGGTGGATTCGCCGCCGGATTCCTCCCGCTCGTGCTGACCAGCATGCTCGCCGGCGTCGGCCTGGTGCTGGCGGTCCGGTCCCGGGCCGGCCGGCTGCTCGGCCTGCTCGGCTACGGCCTACTCGCCGGCCTGGCCGCCACCGCCGTGTTGCAGGGCTGGCTCGGGGTGCTGGACGGCGACTACCCGCGCAACGCCGCGGCCGTGGGGTTGGTCGCGTTGGCCGCCGCGGCCACCGTCACCGGGCTCGGCGCGTTGCTCGGCCGGCCCGGCGTCGCGTTGGCGGCACTGTTGCTCTTCGTGGTCGGCAACCCGCTGTCCGCGGTAGCCGCGGCACCGGAACTGCTACCCCAGCCGTGGGGGGAGATCGGCCAGTGGCTACCCGCCGGCGCCGGGGGAACCCTGGTCCGGTCCGCCGCCTTCTTCGATGGCGCCGGTGCTGGCCCGGCCGTCTGGATCCTGGTCGGCTACGCCACCGTCGGCCTCGTCCTCACCGTTGTCGCTCGCCCGACCAGGCTCGGGACGGCGACCCCGAACCGCTGATGGGATGACTCGGCGGCGATGGTGGGTTGATGTTCCAGCCGATCGGGTGACCCCTCCCGACGCGGGTGAGGCAGGTGGGGCAGGATGTGTGATGTGGAAGCTCTCCGACTCGTCCTGCTCTACCTGCACCTGATCGGGTTCGCGCTGCTGTTCGGCGGCGCAGTCGCGCAGTACGTCACCGGTCGGCTGCGGGTCAATCCCGCCATGCTCTGGGGCGCCGGCCTCGCGGTGCTGGCCGGCCTTGGTCTGGCCGCCCCGCTCCGGGACGGTGACGAACCGGCCCCCGCGAAGCTGGCCACCAAGCTGATCATCGGCCTGATGATCTTTGTGATGGTGTTCTTCTCCCGAAAGCGCGAGACGGTCAACCGTGGGCACTTCCTGGCGATCATCGGGTTGACGCTTGTCAACGTCGCGGTGGCGGTGTTCTGGCGCTGACCCGATCCCGACCGGCCCCGGTTTCTCGGTGACTCCCAAAACGGACGTTCAGGAGCGCAGGTCGCAGGCCACCGAACCGGAACGTGACATCCCCCACCCGGGGTGTCACATGAGGGTAACGGGCGTCCAACAGTCCTGCACGATTGTCGCCGGTCGGACGGCGCGCGCGTACGCTCCCGTCCGTAACGTGAGCGCCGGTCGCCGCCGTGGGCGGCCGGTCCAGGGCTGCCACCGCGCGGCGGTGTGCATTGGGAAGGAGACCGTCTTGCGCACTGCGCGTGGGATGCGGGTCGTATCGGTGATCGCGGTTGGCGCGCTGGCGTTGACCGCCGCCGCCTGTGGCGAGGCGCCGCAGGACGACCAGGCCGGCGGCGATGCCGCCGCCAAGGAGTACAACGCCTGCATGGTGACCGACGTCGGCGGCATCGACGACAAGTCGTTCAATGCCTCTGCCTGGGCGGGCCTCAAGGCCGCCGAGGAGGAGAACAAGAACATCAAGGCCAAGTACGTCGCGTCGAAGGCCGAGGCGGACTACGAGCCGAACCTCACCCAGTACGTCAACCAGAAGTGCGACTTCATCCTGTCGGTGGGTGGCCTGATGGGCCCGGCCACCTCCAAGATTGCTAAGGCGAACCCGGATCAGCAGTTCGGCATCGTCGACTCCACCGTGCCGGAGCAGAACGTCTTCCCGATGGAGTTCGACACCGCGCAGGCCGCGTTCCTGGCCGGCTACCTGGCCGCGGGCATGTCCAAGACCAAGCAGGTCGGCACGTACGGCGGCATGAAGATCCCGCCGGTGACCATCTTCATGGACGGTTTCGTCGACGGCGTCGCGCACTACAACCAGGCCAAGGGCACCAAGGTGCAGGCGCTGGGCTGGGACAAGGCCGCACAGAACGGCTCCTTCACCAACGACTTCGTGAAGCAGGACGAGGGCAAGAAGATCAGCGACTCGCTGGTCGCCCAGGGTGCCGACATCATCATGCCGGTCGCTGGTGGCGCTGGCCTCGGCACCACCGCCGCCGCCCAGGCGTCCAACGGCAAGTACAGCGCCATCTGGGTGGACGCCGACGGGTGCGAGAGCACGCCGAACTGCCCTGCCTTGATCACCACAGTGGTGAAGAACATCAAGGACGCTGTCAAGGAGGCCGTGATCAAGGCGGCCAACGACGGCAAGCTCGCCCAGAGCGACGGCCTGATCGGCACGCTGGAGAACAACGGCGTGTCCCTGGCGCCGTTCCACGAGTTCGACAGCAAGGTTCCGGCCGAGTTGAAGGCCGAGATCGAGGCCCTCAAGGCGGACATCGTGTCGGGGAAGGTCACCGTCACCTCCCCGGCCCAACCAAAGAAGTAAGCTCCAGGCGCTAGCCGGCCACCCGCGATGAGACCATCGCGGGTGGCCGGCGGTCCATCCGAGGACTGGCGCTGGCGGAGAACTCATCCGTGGCGTACGGCCGCCGGACCGTACCTCGCTAAGCCGCACCGTCGCCCGTGGCCGGCAGCCGGTGGCCCGTACCTCAGGAGGTTGCGCTGAGACTCGAACTGCGCGGCATCACCAAGCGCTTCGGTGACCTGGTCGCCAACGACCAGATCGACCTGACGGTGGAGCCGGGGGAGATCCACGCGCTGCTCGGCGAGAACGGCGCCGGCAAGTCGACCCTGATGAACGTCCTGTACGGGCTGCTGCAACCCGACGAGGGCGAGATCCTGGTGGACGGCCAACCGTTGCGGATCAAGGGACCGGGCGACGCGATCGCCGCCGGGATCGGGATGGTGCACCAGCACTTCATGCTCGTCCCGGTGTTCACCGTGACCGAGAACGTGATGCTCGGAGCGGAGAAGACCCGTACCCCGCTGCTCGGCGTCCTGGACAAGCGACGGGCCCGTCGGGAGGTGGCGGAGGTCTCGGCCCGCTACAACCTGCGGGTGGACCCGGACGCCGTGATCGAGGACCTGCCGGTCGGCGTGCAGCAGCGGGTCGAGATCGTCAAGGCGCTCACCCGCGACGTGGACCTGCTCATCCTGGACGAGCCGACCGCCGTGCTCACACCGCAGGAGACCCAGGAACTGCTCGCGGTCATGCGGTCGCTCAAGGCGGCCGGAAAGTCGATCGTCTTCATCACGCACAAGCTCAAGGAGGTCAAGGCGATCGCGGACCGGATCACCGTGATCCGGCGCGGTCGTACGGTGGCCACCGCCCAACCGACCGACAGCGAGGACGAACTGGCGGCGCTGATGGTGGGCCGGTCGGTTCTCCTGCGGGTGGACAAGGAGCCGGCCACCCCCGGCGAGCCGGTGCTGACCGTCGAGGGTCTGGTGGCCGACGACGACCGCGGCCACCGGGCGGTCGACGGTGTCGACCTGACCGTCCGGGCCGGTGAGGTGCTGGGCATCGCGGGCGTGCAGGGCAACGGGCAGACCGAACTGGTCGAGGCCATCATGGGCTTGCGCCCCATGCTCGCCGGCACGGTCACCCTCGCCGGGGAGCGGATCGACGGCTGGCCGACCAAGCGGGTGCTGCGCGCCGGGGTCGGCTACGTCCCCGAGGACCGCAGCGTCGACGGCGTGGTGAAGGAGTTCAGCGTCGCCGAGAACCTGGTCCTCGACATGTACGACCAGCCGCCGTTCGGCGTCGGCCTGGCGCTGCGTCCGGCGGAGATCAACCGGTCGGCCCGGGAGCGGATCGAGCAGTTCGACATCCGCACCCGGTCGGCCGAGGCGCCGGTGAGCACCCTGTCCGGCGGCAACCAGCAAAAGGTGATCGTGGCGCGGGAACTGTCCCGGCCGCTCAAACTGTTCGTCGCCGCGCAGCCCACGCGGGGCGTGGACGTCGGGTCGATCGAGTTCATCCACCGCCGGATCATCCACGAGCGGGAGGTGGGGACGGCCGTCCTGGTGGTCTCCAGCGAACTGGACGAGGTGATCGGCCTGGCCGACCGGCTGGCGGTGATGTATCGCGGCCGGATCCTGGCGATCGTCGATCCGGACACGCCGCGGGAGGAGATCGGGCTGCTGATGGCCGGCGTCGTCCCCGAGTCGCTCGCCGACCGGACCACGGCGGGCGTGGTCGGTGCCACCGGAACCGACGCTTCCACCGCTGAGTCCACCCCGGCCCCCGGCGAACCGGCTGCCGACGCGCCCGACGATTCGGCTGCGGTCGTCCCCACCGACGAGTCCGCCGCCGCCCCCGACGAGTCCGCTGCCGACGCCGCCGGCCGCACCGATCGGCCGGCCGCCGACACGTCAGTAACCGAGGAAGAGTCATGACCGAGCCCAGCTCTTCGTCCCCGGACAAGGAGCCAGCGACCGAACCGGAGACCGCGAAGGCCGCCGCGCACGCCACATCGGCCGCCGACGCGGATACGGCGGGAGAGCCGTCCTTCACCCACCGGTTCCTGCAGCACCTGTGGGCGGCAAACACGGTGATGGTGACCGTGTTCGCCCTGGTACTGGCGACGCTGATCGGCGCCGTGCTGATCGTCATCTCGGACCCCGAGGTGCTGGCCACGTACGGGTACCTGACGGCTCGCCCGTCGGACGCCGCGAACGCGACCTGGTCGGTCGTCAGCGACGCCTACGCCAACCTGTTCAAGGGCGCGATCTTCGACCCGGCGTCGGTGTCCGGCTGGCTGGCCGGCGAGACCGGCTGGCGAACGGTCTTCCAGCCGATCTCGGAGACGCTCACCTACGCCACTCCGTTGATCCTCACCGGCCTCGCCGTGGCGCTCGCCTTCCGCGGCGGTCTGTTCAACATCGGCGCGCAGGGTCAGGCCATCATCGGCGTGGTGCTCGCCGGGCTGGTGGGTTTCCTGCTGCCGCTGCCGCCGGTGCTGCACCTCCTCGTGGCCGTGCTGGCCGGTGCGCTCGGCGGTGCCGCCTGGGGCTTCCTGCCCGGCTTCCTCAAGGCCCGCACGGGGGCCCACGAGGTGATCAACACGATCATGCTGAACTACGTCGCGACCTACTTCCTCGCCTGGATCATCGTGCAGGGTGGCGTCCAGGACCCCAACCGCAGCGACGCGATCAGCAAGCCGGTCCTGGAGACCGCCCAACTCCCGAGGCTGCTCGGCGGTGACCTGCGGGTGCACGTCGGCATCCTGCTCGCGGTGCTGGCCACCTGGGGGGTGGCCTGGCTGCTCGACCGCTCCACCTTCGGCTTCGAGCTGCGTGCCGTGGGCGCCAATCCGGACGCGGCCCGGACCGCCGGCATCAGCGTCACCCGCACGTACGTGCTGCTGATGGTGATTTCGGGTGGGCTGGCCGGGCTGGGCGGCGCCAACATGGTGGTCGGCACCACGGCGAGCGCGCTGACCCCGCTGGTGATCGCGCAGATCGGCTTCGACGGGATCCTGGTGGCCCTGCTCGGGCGGGTCAAGCCCTGGGGGGTCGCCCTGGCCGGGCTGCTGTTCGGGGCGCTGCAGGCGGGTGGCAACCGGATGCAGTCGTACGCCGGTATCTCGCTGGAGCTGGTCACGGTGCTGCAGGCGGTGATCGTCATCTTCATCGCGGCCCCGGCGCTGGTGAAGGCGGTCTTCCGGCTGCGTGCGGCCCGGGCTGCGCGGTTGCAGACCAGTCTCGCGAAGGGCTGGTGAGTCGGATGACGCGAAGCGGTCAGCTCCGGCAGGCGTCCCGCGCGGTCTCGAATGGAGAGTGCTAAATGTCCACGGTGGCTGTGGAGGACGTCGCGGTAGCGCCGGTCGACCAGGGTTACTGGACGCGGTGCCGCAAGGCGGGCGCCGGTCTCACCGCGGCCGGTGTGCTGGCGGCGGCGGTCTTCGGCCCGTTGGCGACCGACGAACGGGCCCGGTTCACGCTCAGCGAGGATGCCGGTGGCGCCGCCCTGTCGATCAACGGCACGCTCGGCGCGGTGCTGTTCGGCGTGCTCGCGGTCGCGGCGGGCGTCGCGTTGTTCCTGGTCGGCACCCGGCGCTGGCTCGTCCCACTGCTCGTCCTCGGCATCGGCATGGTGGTGCTGTCCTTCCTGTGCTGGCAGGTGTCGGCCGCGCCGGCCGGGCAGAACTTCATGCCGATGGTGAACATCGTGCGCGGTACCTTCATCCTGGCCCTGCCGTTGATCTTCGGGGCGCTGGCCGGATTGCTCTGCGAGCGGTCCGGCGTGGTGAACGTGGCCA
The DNA here is from genome assembly GCF_042666615.1 of Plantactinospora sp. GCM10030261. Lineage (NCBI taxonomy): Bacteria > Bacillati > Actinomycetota > Actinomycetes > Micromonosporales > Micromonosporaceae > Plantactinospora > Plantactinospora sp. GCM10030261. The sequence continues at coordinate 164,982 of NZ_JBHTDD010000014.1, read as the reverse complement.
TCGAGGGCCAACTGCTGATGGGCGCCTTCTCCGCGGCGCTGTTCGGCAGCATCAGCCAGAACATGTGGGTGGGCCTGCTGGCCGGTGCCGTCGGCGGCTCCCTCATCTCGGTGCTGCTCGCCGTCTTCGCCATCCGTTACCTGGTCGACCAGGTGGTGATCGGCGTGGTTCTCAACCTGCTGGCGCTCGGCCTCACCGGCTTCCTGTACGAGCGGCTGATGCAGACCGAGGCGCAGCGGTACAACAGCGCCCCGCACTTCCCGGCCTGGGAGATCCCGCTGCTGTCCGACATCCCGGTGATCGGGCCCGCGCTGTTCCGCGGCAATATCTTCCTCTACGTCGGGCTGCTGCTGGTCCTGGTGATCCACCTGGCGTTGTTCCGCACCCGGTGGGGGTTGCGCACCCGGTCGGTCGGCGAGCATCCGACGGCAGCGGACACCCTCGGCGTGAAGGTGCTGGCGTTGCGCTACCGCAATGTCACCCTCGCCGGGATGGTGGCCGGGATCGGCGGGGCGTCGTACACCCTGGCGGCCTTCACGTTCAGCAAGAACATGATCGGCGGCAAGGGCTTCATCGCGCTGGCCGCCCTGATCTTCGGCCGGTGGAGCCCGACCGGCGCGCTGCTGGCGGCGCTGTTCTTCGGCTTCGCCGATCAGCTCAGCACCTACCTGAGCCTGATCAACAGCGTGATACCGAGCCAGTTCCTGGCCATGCTGCCGTACCTCGCGACGATCCTGGCGGTGGCCGGACTGGTCGGCAGGGTGCGCGCGCCGGCTGCCGACGGCAAGCCCTACATCAAGGGCTGACCAGCGGCGATGCAGGATGGAACAGTGAACGACCACGACATCGACTGGGACCGGCTGCGGGCGGCGGCCACCGAGGCCATGCGGCACGCGTACGTCCCGTACTCGAAATTCCCGGTGGGCGCCGCCGGCCTGGTCGACGACGGCCGGGTGGTGGTCGGCTGCAACGTGGAGAATGCGGCGTACGGCGTGGTGCTCTGCGCCGAATGCGGCGTGGTGTCCTCGCTGCACGTCACCGGCGGTGGTCGGCTGCGCGCGCTGTCCTGCGTCGACGCCACCGGCGAGCCGCTGATGCCGTGCGGCCGGTGCCGGCAGTTGCTGTGGGAGAACGGCGGCCCGGACTGCCTGGTGGAGGGCAAGACGGGCCCGCTGACCATGCGGGAGTTGTTGCCGCACGCGTTCGACAACGAGGACCTCACCGCGATCACGGGAGAGACCGAGGTCCCGGAGGTGCCGCGGCGGCTGGCGGCCTGGCGCGGGCGTGGCACGGTCTTCGTGCATCCGGACGTCGCGTCCGGCCGACAGGTGTGGACCGGCTACTGGGACAAGTCCGCCGGCACCGGTGCCGACGCGGAGACCGGGGTGCTGGAGGAGGGGCCCACCTGGGACGGCGCGGAGGTGGCGGTGGACTGGGGTCTGGCGCGTACCCCCCGGGTGGTCGTGGTGGACGCCGGAGGAGCCATGTTCTGGGCCGGTGAGGGCGACCCGCCGGCCGAGATCCCGAACCGCTGGGAGAGTGAGGATCAGTGACCGGGTTCGCCGCGGTGGACGTCATTCGCGCCAAGCGGGACGGCGGGGTGCTCAGCGACGCCCAGATCGACTGGGTGGTCTCGGCGTACACCCGGGGCGACGTGGCCGACGAGCAGATGGCGGCGCTGGCCATGGCGATCCTGCTGCGCGGCATGACCGGGCCGGAGATCGCCCGGTGGACCGCCGCCATGATCGCTAGTGGGGAGCGCCTCGACCTGTCCGCGGTGCCCCGCCCGACCGTCGACAAGCACTCCACCGGCGGGGTGGGGGACAAGATCACCTTGCCGTTGACCCCCCTGGTCGCGGCCTGCGGCGCGGCCGTACCGCAGCTCTCCGGGCGCGGCCTCGGGCACACCGGCGGCACGCTGGACAAGCTGGAGGCCATTCCGGGCTGGCGGGCGACGCTCAGCAACCGGGAGTTCCTCACCCAGTTGGCTGAGGTCGGCGCGGTGGTCTGCGCCGCGGGCGCCGAACTGGCCCCGGCCGACCGCAAGTTGTACGCGCTGCGGGACGTCACGGGGACGGTCGAGGCGATCCCGTTGATCGCCAGCTCGATCATGAGCAAGAAGATCGCGGAGGGTACCGGGGCACTGGTGCTGGACGTCAAGGTCGGTTCGGGCGCCTTCATGAAGTCCGCCGACGATGCCCGGGAACTGGCCCGCACCATGGTGGAGTTGGGCGGCGCGCACGGCGTCCGGACCGTCGCCCTGCTCACCGACATGTCCACCCCGCTCGGACTTGCGGTGGGCAACGCCGTCGAGGTGGCCGAGTCGGTCGAGGTGCTGGCCGGCGGGGGCCCGGCGGACGTGGTGGAGCTGACGCTGGCGCTCGCCCGGGAGATGCTCGGCGCGGTCGGGCTGGGCGACGTCGACCCGGCCGAGGCGCTCAAGGACGGCCGGGCCATGGACAGCTGGCGGGCCATGGTACGGGCGCAGGGCGGCGATCCCGAGGCGTCCCTGCCGGCCGCCGCCGAGACCGAGGTGGTGCGGGCCGAATCGGACGGCTACGTGACAGGCGTCGACGCGTACGGCGTCGGCCTCGCCGCCTGGCGGCTCGGCGCCGGCCGGGCACGCAAGGAGGACCCGGTCAGCGCAGCCGCCGGGGTGGTGCTGCACCGCAGGCCGGGTGACCCGGTCCGGGCCGGAGATGTGCTGTACGAGCTGCGCGCCGACGACGCGGCCCGGATTCCGGCCGCCGCGGCGGACGCGGCCGGTGCGGTGACGGTCGCGGCGACGCCGCCGGCGGCCACACCGCTGGTCCTTGAGCGCATCGGCTGACGGCCGGCGGAAGTGTTAAGAAGGTGCCCTTCCTCTACGGTATGGGATATCAAGGGCCCCTTCCTCCGAGGAGAATCCGGTGGCCGTACGCACGCCCGACCCGCAGGCCGTCCGAGACGCCAGCCTCGACGAGATGAGCCGGCTCGGGCTGCCCCTGCCGCCGCCGTCGTACCCGCTGGTGTGGGAACCGGGTGACGAGGTGGAGTTGCGGCCCCTCGTCGAGATCGAGGCGCGGGCCGCTATCCTCCAGCTCATCCTGGCCCGGTGCTTCGGCATGCCGCCGCAGGCCGGGATGAGCTGGCTGCTCAGCTCCCACCTGGTCGACTCGCTCACCCCGCCCGAGTGGCACTTCGTCACCGGCGGCGAGGGGGACCACCGATCGTTCGTCCTGCACCACGACGCCCTCTTCGCGCTCTGCTGGCTGCTCGGGCTCACCAAACACCTGGACCCGACCGAGCCGGTGGACGAGCGGTTGATCGAGGCGCTGCCGAACATCGCGGCCGGCGAGACGTTCGACCGGTGGCGGTCCCGCACGCTTGTGGCGCCGCAGGACGCGGTCGACGCCGCCATGCTGCTGGACTTCTACTACTGCCTGGACTGGAGCTACCTGGAGGCCGAGAAGCTGGGCCGCCCGCTGCCCGGGGTGGTGGACGCCAACGCGATCGGCCAGCGACGCTGGGCCCTGGAGTGGGCGGTGGTCTTCTCCGGCCCGTACCACGATCCGCCCGGCGGCTGGGAGGAAGTGGATCTGTCCACCTAGGATCTAGGTGGCGCGCGGCCGGAACTCGGACAGCGTCACCGAGACGGTGGCCGGCACCGGTTCCGGCAGCCGGTCGACGTCGACGGCGAGCCGGTCCGGGTCGGTGTGCCAGGCGCTCGGGCCCATTCCGACGACGGTCCGCACCGCCCGCCGGTCCAATCGCAGCGGGTAGCGCAGCGGGGTCTGCCGCACCAGGTCGAAATCGCCGGCCAGGCTGGCGATGACCCGGTCCGTCTTGGCCGGGTCCACCCGGAGCAGCCGCAGCCGTTCGACCAGCTCCGCCAGGTGGTCGTCGGCCGGGGCGAGCACCAGCAGCGCGCCGTCCGGGCGCAGGATCCGGCGGAACTCGGGGCCGTTGCGGGGCGCGAAGACGTTCAGCACCAGGGCGACCGCGGCGTCCGCCACCGGCAGCGGCCGCCAGGTGTCGGCCAGCGCCGCGGCGGCGCGGGGATGCACCCGGGCCGCGCGGCGCAGCGCCGGCTTGGCGACGTCCAGCGCCAGACCCACCGTCCCGGGCAGCGCGTCGAGCACCGCGGCGAGGTACCTGCCGGTGCCGGCCCCGGCGTCCACCACCAGATCGGGGTACGCCCCAGGCGCGCCGTCGCCGGCGGCCGGCACCGTCGTCGCTTCGCCGCCGCCGGTTCGCGTCTCCCGTGCCGACAGCGTCTCCCGTGCCGACAGCGTCTCCCGTGCCGACAGCGCCTCCCGCGCCGCCCCGGCGAGCAGGTCGGCAACCGGTGCGTAGTGGCCGGCGGCGAGAAACTCCTCCCGCGCGGCGACCATGTCGGCGGTGTCGCCGACGTGCGACGCCCGGCCGGCGAGCAGGTTGACGTAGCCCTGCCGGGCCCGGTCGAAGCTGTGCCGGCCCGGGCAGCGCAGCGGGTCCGTGGGGCCGGGGCCGACGGGCGCCAGGGCCCGGCCACAGACCGGGCAGCGCAGCCGGCGGACGACGTCGGGATGCATCGGCGCATTCTCCCGTACCGCCTGCCACAGCCACTAGGTCACCGCTTCCGGCTGACCTCCGGCCGGCCGAATGCGTCCATCGCACCCCACCGGCCCGGGATGTCCAGCAACTCCACCCGGCCGATCTCGTCGGGCAGCGCCGGATCGATGAACAGCCGGTCCCCGACGGGTTCCAGCCCCAACACGGCGCGGAGCAGGAGCATCGGGGTGGCGGCGGACCACGCCTGCGGGCTGCACGCCGTCGGGTACTGGACCGGGTGTACGGTCACGCTGCGGTCGTACCCGGCGAACGCCTCGGGGAGCCGGTGCTCGAAGAACGGTGCGGCGGCGATGATGCTGGACGCGATAAGTCCGGCTTCCCGCCGGAAGCCGTAGCGCCACATCCCCCAGGCGATGAGTGAGTTGTCGAACGGCCAGACCGTGCCGACGTGGTATCCGACCGGGTTGTACCGGCCCTGGTCGGACGCCAACGTACGCACCCCCCAGCCGGAGTACAGTCGCGGACCGACCAGGTGTTCCACGACCCGGGCGGCCCGATCCGGTGCGACGATGCCGGACCACAGCAGGTGTCCCATGTTCGACGAGAGCGCGTCGACCTGCCCGCCGTCGCGATCCAGCGCCAACGCGTAGTACTCCCCGCGCTCCACCCAGTAGTCCCGGTTGAACCGCTCCTTCAGGGCGGCCGCCTCGGCCTCCAACCGCTGGGCGAACGCTGGATCGTTCCAGCAGGTCCGGGCCAGCCGGGCGGTACGGATCTTCGCGTCGTACGCGTAGCCCTGGATCTCGCAGGTCGCCCGGGGCAAGCCGGGTATCCGCCCGTCCCGGTAGGAGATGGCGTCGGGGGAGTCCTTCCAGCACTGGTTGACAAGCCCGGTCTCGGTGTTGCGCGGCTGGTACCAGACGTACCCGTCGCCGAGCAGGTTGCCGTACCCGTCGATCCAGGCCAGCGCCCGCCGGGCATCGTGCTCCAGTTCGCGTACCAGGTCAGCGTCTCCCGACCACCGCTCGTACTCGTCGAGCAGGATGAGGAACAGCGGGGTGCTGTCCGCGGCCCCGAAGTAGGCGGTGTGGGGCTGTTCCTCGAACGCCGCGGTCTCGCCGTACCTGACCTCGTGAATGATCTTGCCGGGCTCCTCATCGCGGAAGTCGTCGAGCTTGCCGCCCTGGGCGAGAGCGAGCGCGCGCAGGGTGGTGGCCGCCATGCCGGGAAGGAACGGCAGAGACTGTAGGCAGGTGATGATGCTGTCCCGCCCGAACATGGTCATGAACCACGGAAGCCCGGCGGCCGGCAGGCTCTGGCCGGCGGTGATGAGCGGGATGTACTGCAGCGCCGCGAGGTCGACAAGCCCGCGTTCGTACGCCCCGCGCAGCGACGCGTTCTCACAGACCAGCCGTGGTGCCGCGGCGAGCCAGTCCTGCAGTTCCTGCTGTTTCCGGGCCCGGGTCTGCCGCGCGTGCCGTTGGATGGAGACCTCGGTCGGATACCCTGGAGCCGCTTGCACCACTGTCTCCACCCGCAGGTCGGTCACCCACTGGTCCCGCGGGTCGAGGCGGAACTTCCAGGCCAGCCCTGACTCGTCGATCTCGGTCGGCGGAACGCTTGTGGATATTACCGCCATCCGGCGGAAGCGGTCCCGCTGGTAGATCATGCGAAGTTCGTTGTCGGCTATCTCGGTGGTAATCCTGCCCCGCTTGTCCAACTCGCTGTTCTTGATCTCGAATAGGTCGGCGAAGTCGCCGGCGATGTCCAGCCGGACCAGGATGTCCATGGCCCGGCCGTCGTGGTTGAACACGGTCAGCCGCTCGTCGAAGCTGCCGCCGATCGAGCGATGACGGATGACCGAGAGCTTCGCGTCGACGTAATGCGTCGGTTCGCCGGGGACCAGGAAGAACCGGGCCTCGTAATACTGGACGTCGTCGGTTGACAGGGGATTCAGCCGTTCCCCGTTGACGCTCAGGATCCAGGCCGAGATGAACCGGGTGTCGAACGAGAACACCCCGGTGGGAAAGCGGACGGACGGGACGATGTCCCCGTTGCGGTCGCTGACCACGAACGAGTTGCCGTCCAGGATGCTGACCAGGTCGCTCATCCCGGTCCTCGGACCAGTTCCCGCGGATCCCGGGCATCGGGCGGCCCCGGCAGCACCTGCCGGAGCAACGCGAAGACGCGCATGTCCCCGGACACGGACAGATCATTCCGGAACAGCGCGGCGAGGAGGCTGCCGCCCCGCCGCAGGCCGTCGAAGACGGCGGCGTCACCCTGGATCACACAGTCCGCAGGCTGGACAGATCGGGAGACCCGCACCTCACCCCGCCGCATCCGCACGTACCAGTGGTCGGTCTGGCCCTCGTGCATGCTGACGTCGAACCGGATCGTCGCACTCACATTCTCCGGCAGCACGTCGTGCCGACGCGGTAACCGCTCGAAGAACGCCGCCACCATCTCTGTCATCATCCAGATGACATCCCGGATCGGGGTGAGGCCACCTCGTCTCCATCGGGTGAGTCGCAGTCGGCTGGACATACACGACTACCGCCGGCCTGCCGGCACCGGTGCCCGCTGGCTGACTAATGTCTTGGCATGGTCGCGATCTCATTCGAAGACATCGTCCGGGCTCCGAAGGCTCTGCTGCATGATCACCTTGATGGTGGCCTGCGGCCCGGTACGGTCATCGACCTGGCCGCCGAGATCGGGCACGGACTGCCCACCACCGACCCGGAGGAACTCGGCCGATGGTTCGTCGCGGCCGCCGGCTCCGGTTCGCTGGAGCGTTACCTGGAGACATTCGAACACACGGTCGCCGTGATGCAGACACCGGAGGCACTGCATCGGGTGGCCGCCGAATGCGCCATGGACCTCGCGGCCGACGGTGTGGTGTACGCGGAGGTGCGGTTCGCGCCGGAACAACACCTGGAACGGGATCTGAGCCTCGACGAGGTGGTCGAGGCGGTGCTCGCCGGCTTCGCCGCCGGCACCGAGACCGCCGCCCGGGAGGGTCGGCAGATCCGGATCGGCACGCTACTCACCGCCATGCGGCACGCGGCCCGCTCCCAGGAGATCGCCGAGTTGGCGGTGCGGCACCGGGACAGCGGGGTGGTGGGATTCGACATCGCCGGCGCCGAGGCGGGCTTCCCACCCACCCGGCACCTGGACGCCTTCGAATATCTCCAGCGGGAGAACGCCCACTTCACCATCCACGCCGGGGAGGCGTTCGGGCTGCCGTCGATCTGGCAGGCGATCCAGTGGTGCGGCGCCGACCGGCTCGGTCACGGGGTGCGGATCGTGGACGACATCACACCGGTGGCGGCAGGCGGGAAGCCGGTGCTCGGCCGGTTGGCCGCATACGTTCGGGACAAGCGGATCCCCCTTGAGCTGTGCCCCTCGTCGAACGTGCAGACCGGCGCCGCTCCGTCGATCGCGCAGCATCCCATCGGACTCCTGCGTGACCTGCGGTTCCGGGTGACGGTGAACACCGACAACCGGCTGATGAGCGGCACCAGCATGTCGCGGGAGATGGCCCTGCTGGTGGAGGAGTTCGGCTATGGGTGGGCGGAACTCCGGTGGTTCACCATCAACGCGATGAAGAGCGCCTTCATCCCGTTCGACGAGCGCCTGGCCATCATCGACGAGGTCATCAAACCGGCGTACGGGAGGCTGCTGGGTTGACCTGGGTGGTGCCCGGCGACGGGGTGACGTCCGATGCCGGTTCCGCCGGTACCGGCCGTTGGCGTCGTTGCCCCGGCGTCGGACGGTCCTGGAACTGGGCCACCCGGCGCAACACCGAACGCCCGCTCGCCGGCCGGCAGCCGAGACCGGCCTGCCGCGCCAACACGGTCGGTTCTGCCCGCAGCAACGCCACGCCGCGCCGCACCAGCAGGCCGGGTGCCTTGCGGCGTTCGGTCAGGTCACGCAGGAGGCGCCGGACGAAGGTCAGCCAGCGGGACCGGCGGAGCGCGTACGCTTCCGCGAGCAGACCGAGGGACCGGCAGGCGGGCGCGATCTCTGCGGCGAATATCCCTTCGGCAACAAAAATTGGCGATCCGGTCAGGTCAAGAAGCCGCGTATCGACTCGCCGGTCCGCGCCGATCGCGTAAACCGGCACTTCGGCCTTGCCCTCCCGGACAAGTCGGGCGATGGTCTGTACCGCCGCCTCAGCGTCCCATGCCTGGGGTGACTCCCAGTTGACCCGACCGTCAAGCCGAGGCAGGCTTGGATCGTCGCCATTCTTGTAGAAGTCGTCCAAGCAGAGAACGGGAAGTCCGGTGCGACCCGCTATGTACGACTTTCCTGACCCCGAGGGGCCGGCCAGCAGGATGACGCCGACAGGACGCGTAATCACTGTTAGTGACTCCAGGAAAACGGTTTGCAATCAAATTCCATTAATATCCCACCACACTTCCACCGAGTGACAACCTGGGCTTTCCTCTTGCCGAGCGGCGTGATGGAATCTCGGGGGTCCGACCCGGCCGGGTCGGTCGCTGAGCGGTGCCCGCCTCTCCCTCGGGGGCGCCGAAGTGGGAGGGCGGTGACGTGAGCGAGCGGCCAAAGGCGGCGACCTCTGTCCAGTCGCGGACCCGTCGGCCCTTCGTCGGCCGGCTTCGTGACATGCCGATCTGGTCAAAACTCGGCCTCATCATGATCATGCCGACAATTGCCACGATCGTGGTCGGCACCACGGGTCTCATCGACAGCCTGCAGACACTCAGCAACGCGAACCGGGCACACAGCCTGGCGCAGGTCTCCGAGGCGTCCGCAGCGATGATCGACCAGTTGCAGGCCGAGCGCACCCTGGCAGTCCGCATGCTCAGCGAACGGAACGCGGAAGCCCGGGCGAGCTTCCGCGAGCCGTACCTCCAGGCCAACGGCAAGTCGGACGAGGCGCGTGAGCCGTACTCCGAACGGCGTCAGGACCTGTCCGGCCTGCCGCAGAGCAGCCAGCAGTTGCTCACCGAGATCGACCGGGACCTCGCCAATCTGCCCGGGCTGCGCAGTCAGGTGGCCAACGGCAAGATCCGAGCGACCGACGCGGCCCTCGACTACGACCAGTTGATCGCCGAACTGCTCGACATGCGCGACGCGGCGGCCCAGCTTGCCGCCGACCCGGGCCTCAGTGAACGACTGCGGGCCGCGGCCACCATCGCCAGGGCCAAGGAGTTCCTGTCCCAGCAGCGGCTGCTCGTCCACCAGGCACTCGTCCAGGGTGGAATGACGCCGTCACTGTTCACCGACTACATCGGTGCCCGCGAGGGTCAGGCGCAGGCACTGCAAAGCTTCAAGTCGGTCGCCTCCACCAACGAGAGCGGGCTGCTGGATCAGACGGTGGCCGGTCCGGACCAGCGCGTGGTCCTGACCTACACCGGCTCGATCGTCGAGAAGGCCGGCCAGAACGTCGGGCAGGGCCTGTTCAGCGCCGACCAGTGGGACAGCGCGCTGCGGGACAGCAACGACCAGTTCCGCACGGTGGAGTCGGAACTCGACCGGCGCGCGGTCAGCCGGGCCGACGGGCTGCGTTCCGACACGCAGCGCGAGGTGTTCCTGCAGACCGGTCTGCTCCTCGGCATTCTGCTGCTGTCCATCCTGTTCGCCTGGATGGTCGCGCGGTCGATGGCGCGATCGCTGCGCGAACTGCGGCACGGCGCCCTCACCATCGCCCAGTACGGACTGCCCCAGGCGGTGTCGCGGTTGCGTGACCCGCAGGTGACGGGGCAGGCCAGCCCCGCCCAGGTGGCCAAGCAGGTCGCCGAACCACTGCCGGTGCGCAGCAAGGACGAATTCGGGCAGGTGACCGAGGCGTTCAACGCGGTCCACCTGGAAGCGGTCCGCACCGCGGCCGAACAGGCCGCCCTCCGGGCGTCCGTCGCCACCATGTTCGTCAACCTCGCCCGACGCTCGCAGATCCTGGTGGACCGGTTGATCGGTCATCTGGACCGGTTGGAGCGTGGCGAGGAGGACCCGGACCGGTTGGCCGAGCTGTTCCAGCTCGATCACCTGGCCACCCGCATGCGCCGCAACGACGAGAACCTGCTGGTGCTCGCCGGCGCCGACTCCACCCGCGTGCAGCGTGAGCCGGCAGCCCTGATCGACGTGCTGCGCGCCGCGCAGTCCGAGGTCGAGCACTACACCCGGATCGAATTCGGGATCATCGACCGGGACATCGAGGTGGCGGCGCATGCCGTCAACGACCTCGTCCACCTCGTCGCCGAGCTGTTCGACAACGCCACCTCCTTCTCGCCGCCCGACTCCCAGGTGATGGTCGAGGCCCGGCGGATCGGAGACCGTGCCGCCCTCCACGTCGAGGACCGGGGGATCGGCATCACCCAGGACCAGATCCGGGACCTCAACGAACGGCTCGCCACGCCGCCACAGGTCGACGTGGCAGTCTCCCGGATGATGGGCCTGGTCGTGGTCGCCCGGCTGGCGGCCCGGCACGGCGTCACTGTCGAGCTGCGGCCCGGCACCGATCGGGGGACCGTAGCCGAGGTCACCCTGCCCAGCCCTGTGCTGGTGCCACGAGCCCTCGCCGGTCGGGGACAACAGCCCGCCGCACTCACCGGCGCGCCGGCCAGCCCCTACGGCGCCCCGCTGGCACTAGAAGGCGGTCCGGCTCAGCGGACGGCCAACGGCCAGCCCGCCGTTCCGGTCAACGGATCCGGCAGGTACGACGGACCGGGCACCAACGGTGGTTCGCCGCGCACCAACCAAAGCCACGGCATGCCGGCCTGGTCTGATCTCACGGGAGCTTCGGCCGCCAACGGAGCGGGCGGATTCGCCCGTCCCGGGGGCGACGTGGATCCGCTTCCGCAGCGCCGCTCCGACCAGTGGACGGTCGAGGCCGAGGGCGGCAATGGGTCCGCTCAGCAGGCTGCCCCGCAGATGCCGGCCATTCCCGAGCAGCGGTCGGCCGGTCAGGACCGCACTGGCCGCGGGGCGCCGTCCCAGGTGCCGCCGGTTGCCTCGGCTCCGCCGGCCGCGTCCGCCCCACCGGCCTCCTCGTCGGGCTGGGTGGTCGCCATGCCGGACGAGGCCGCCGCATCGCCGAGCACCGGCCCCATCCCCGTCAGCGCACAGCCGATGCAGCAGCCGGCCTCGCCCTACCAGCCGGCCACCCAGCCGGTGAGTGGCCAGCCGGCGGCTCCGTACCAGCCGGTGAGTGGCCAGCCGGCGAGTGGCCAGCCGGCGGCTCCGTACCAGCCGGTGAGTGCTCAGCCCGTGAGTGCCCAGCCCGTGAGTGCCCAGCCGGTCAGCGCCCAGCCGGTCAGCGGCCAGCGTCCGGCGGAGTCGGGCGCGCCGGACCGGAGCCAGCCGACGGGTGCGCCGCCGGTGTGGCCGCCGATACCACAGCCCGAGCGGGACGCCGGCGCGCCGCCGGTGCCCGAACGCCTCTCCGCGGCACTGGACATGACCGCTGAGATGCCGCGGGTGATGCGCCGGGAGGACCGGCCCGCGCCCGCTCCGCAGCCCACGTCCGAATCGACGGTCGCGCCGGCCTCGGCCCCACCGTCGCCGTACGCCCCGGCCCGGCCGCAGCCGGTGCCGGCGCAGTCCGCCGCTGGCGCGACGGAGTCCCGGCAGCGGTTCGCGGACGAAACGATGGAACTCCCGATTTTCCGGGAGTTGGAGTCGGCCTGGTTCCGCACCCGACGCCCGGCCGGCGAGGAGGGCTCTGCCTCGACCGCCAAGCCGGCGCCTCGGACACCGACCGCGCCGCCCACGGCGCCGGTGGCCCCGATCACGCCGGCCGCGCAGACCGCACCCGCCGCACCGACCGCACCCGCCGCACCGGCCGCGCCCGCCGCATCGGCCGCGCAGGGGGCACTGGCGGCGCAGCGCGCTTCGGCCACGCAGAACGCGTCGACGCAGCAGTTCGCCGCCGTACGTGACGAAGCGGGGCCGGACCAGCCCACTGGCACGGCAGGTGACATGAGCATGGCCAACGCGTCCCGATCCTCGGGCCCGGTCCCGCCGGTTCGCCTGGAGACCCGGCGCGGTGGGGGCGCTGCCGGCTTCGGGGCCGGGGCGGCCGCTCGCCGCAGCGAGACACCGTCCGAGAGTTGGCGTACCGCGGCGGATGATGGATGGCGCGCGGCCACCGCCGCGAGTGAGGTGCCCGTCAACGAGACCACCTCAACAGGCCTTCCGAAGCGGAGGCCGATGGCGCAGCTCGTACCCGGTGGGGTGGAGAAGCCGAGCACCTCGGTGCAGCGCCGCACCCCGGAGGCCGTGCGTGGGCTGCTCTCCGCGTACCACCGCGGCGTTCAGCGCGGTCGTTCGAACCCGACGGACGACAACACGACCCAGCCGGAGACGTCTTCGGTGGGGCGGCAATCCTCGCAAGCTGGCTTGGGCCCGATGGCCGGAAGCGGGCAGAAGGAGCATGAAGGATGACAACGACGCAGGATCTCGGTTGGCTTCTCGCCAACTTCGCCGATCGCGTACCGGGAGTCGCCCACGCCGTCGCGGTCTCCGCGGACGGTCTGCTCCTCGCGGGATCGAGGGACCTCCCGCGAGATCGAGCAGACCAACTGGCGGCCATCGCGTCCGGGCTGGTCAGCCTCACACAGGGGGCGGCGCGTTGTTTCGAGGGCGGAGCTGTCCTCCAGACGGTGGTAGAAATGGACAACGGCTTCCTGTTCTTGATGTCCATTTCGGACGGGTCGTCGTTCGCCGTGCTCGCGGCTCGTAGTTGTGATGTTGGACAGGTCGGGTATGAAATGGCGCTGCTCGTGGATCGGGTCGGCGAAGCGCTGACACCGTCCCCGCGGGCCGCGGCGGGGATGTTGGGCTGACCGGGTCATGGCCGGCAACCAGTCGGCCTGATCCATGATGGACGTAGGTACGGTTCCACAGGTGGAGCCGGCGGTGCGGGGAGAAGGGGGTGAGCGGCGATGATGCCAGAGCGCGACGAGCCGACCGGCTCGCTGGTGAGGCCATACGCCGTCACCCGCGGGCGAACCCGGCCCCGGCTCGACATCGCTCTCGAAGCGCTCGTCGAAACGACGGTACGTGGTCGGACCGCCGGAAACGGCAAGGGCGGCCACGGTCGGGAGCATCAATACATCGCCGCGCTCTGCGACGGTCGATTGCAGTCGCTCGCGGAGATCGCGGCGCGGATGCAGTTGCCATTGGGAGTGGCTAGGGTGCTCATCGCTGACATGGCTGCCGACGGCATGGTGGCCGTGCACGAACCCACTTCCCTTGACGATTCGAACGACGCGGTGGGCACTGAACTGCTGGAGAGGGTGCTGAGTGGACTTCGCAGGCTCTGACATGTCGCACCGCCAGATGGCGGGGCGCGTGACATCGGCGAAGATTGTCATCGCCGGTGGGTTCGGCGTTGGCAAGACGACGCTGGTCGGCTCGGTCTCGGAGATCACGCCGCTGACCACCGAAGCCATCATGACATCGGCGGGCGTGGGCGTTGACGACACGCGACAGGTGCCGGGTAAGACGACGACTACGGTCGCCATGGACTTCGGTCGGATCTCGATCGATCGAGATCTGATCCTCTACCTCTTCGGTACCCCGGGCCAGACGCGTTTCTGGTTCATGTGGGACGAACTGGTGCGTGGGGCGATCGGAGCCGTGGTCCTGGTCGACACCCGTCGGCTCGCGGACTGCTTCGCCGCGATCGACTTCTTCGAACATCGACGGCTTCCGTACCTGGTGGCCATCAACTGCTTCGACGGGATGCAGTACCACGACCCGCAGGACGTCCGCGAGGCGTTGGCGATTTCCAACGAGGTGCCGGTCGTCGCGTGTGACGCCCGGAACCGGGAGTCGACCAAGCACGTGTTGATCTCGCTGGTCGAGTACGTCCTGACGATGCGGCGTTCGAGGGCGGTCGCACCGGCCTGATCGGCTGGACATTGTGGACCGGACGATGCCGTCCGGTCCACAATGGGCGCGTCTGCGGCTCGTGTGCTCCTGCGCCGCGGTGTTTCGCGCGGCGTTGCTGACGTGTGCCCTCCGGCGCCACCATGTGGCAAACGTGGGCGCCGGGACTCCCTCTCCGACCCGCTCCCGCAACAACCAGGCCGGGACACCCAACTACTTGGGTGTCCCGGCCTGGTTGTTGCGATCTGGTCAGGACCGGTAGCCGGCCGACCGGAACTCGTAGTCGCGCTGGGAGTCGTCCTGCTCGCGGCTGAAGTCCCAGCCGCCGGCGGACTCCCGACCCGGCCGTCCACCGACCGCGTAACCACCGATCTCCTGGCCGCGCCGCCAGCCCCGGAAGTAGCCGGTGGTGTTCTCGGCCAAGCTGGCCGCGTTCCGCACGATCCGGAGCGGACGTTCGTCCCGCAGGGGTGAACCCGGCACAAGGTTGGCCTGCGGCACCCGCTTCGGCAGACCGGCGCCGGTTTCCGTGCCGATGGACGGCCGGGCCGCCTGTTCGGCCGCGTGCCACCCGGTGTCTGCCGTCGAGGACCAGTCCAGTTCGGATGGCTCGTCGGTATGCCCGGTGAACCACGCCGACCGGGTGGCCGCGAAGATGAGGAGATCACCGTCGCCCTCGTCGGAGACGGGAAGGTCCGCCGGACCGTTGCGGTGGCCGTTCGACGAATCGAGCGCCGCGGCCGGTTCCGGCGAAGCACCCCGGGAGCCGTTGGTCCGTTCCCGCCGGGCCGGCAGCTCGGCTCCGCCGAATCGGGCGCCGTTCGTCAGGTCGCCACGGGTCGGCAGGTCCGATTCGGTCCCTACGAGACGCAGCGGCGGCGTATCGTCGGCTGGCTCGGCGCGCCGGCCGAAGTCGTCCCGCAACGCGCGATCGGCCAACGGCGGCGGCTCGACGAGCCGGAGCACAGGTGGCTCCGGGGGCAGATCGTCGGCCAGCCACGGCGGCGTCACCCGCTGCTCGCCGGTGGTGGATGGCGTGTTCGCGGGACGGCCCCCATGGGGTTGCGCGTCGGCGTGCTCGTCGGATCCGTTCACCAGGGGCCAGTTGGCGCGTGAACCCGGTGGCGCCGGCGGTTCCGGGCGCGGTGCCGGGACAGGCAGGCTGAGATCGGTGGCGCTGAACCCGTTGCTCGGCGGGGCGGGTCGCTCCGGACGGGCGCTGGGCGGAAGGGATGTCGCGCGCTGCCGTTCGGCGCGGGCACTGTTGATGGCCGCAGTGGTCAGGGTGGGCCGGAACGGCTCCCCGGCCTCGGCGGGCGGCCGGGGTCCGCGCTGTCCCGGATTGATCGGTGTGATGCCCGGTGGCGGTGGCGGTGGCGCCGAGACCGGTCGGCTGGCCGGCGCCTCCCGCCGGTACGCGGCGGGTGCCGACTCGGCCACCTCGCGGGAAGCTGATCGCGGGTCGGAGGCGGTACGAGCGGCCGGGGCCACCGGGCGTGGCGGCGCCGCCGGGCGACCCACCGGAGCGGGGGCGATCGGCGGCGGTGCCACCGGCTCGGGCTGGTGCGGCGCGGCCGTTCCGGCAGGCTCCGGTTGCCGGCGGCGACCGATCACGGGCATCGGCTCTTCCTCGGCGGCCCGGCGCCGGGTCCGTCCGGAGTCGGACTGGGCCGGTTCCGCGCCGGCACGACGTGGTGCGGCGGACTCCGGGGCGGCGCGCCGGGGGGCCGGTGACTCTGCGGGCCGACGGGCTCCGGCGGCCTCCGCCGCCCGGCGGGCACCGCGGTTGGGCAGGGCCGGCGGTGCCATCCGGGCGGACAGCGCCGTGACCAGTGCCTCGCAACCGGCGTCGCAGGCCCGGACCGCCGCCACGGCCTGACGTACCGTCTCCGCTGCCGCGGCGGTCACGGCGGTGTTCGCGCTCGCCCGGCGTCCCGTCTCGGCGATGGCGACCCGGAGCGCCGTCACGGCCTCGTCGATTGCGGCCGGCGCGGCGATTCCGTGGGCCGCCAGCCCGACGATGATCTGTTCGGTCGCCGTCGACGCGGCCCTGGCTCGCGGGCCGCCCCCCAACATGCCCGGCTCGGGCAGCGCGTCGAGGACGGCCAGCGACACCGGCTCCGCGGGATCCGGGTACGCCCGGAGGGCGGCCGGGTAGAGCTCGCGGAGCACTTCGCGCAGCGCGGCGGCGGCCGAGTGGCGACCGGTGGCGAGGGCCGCGTGTGCGGCCAGCATGGGCTTGTAGTCGGTCAACTCCCGGGGAGCGGGGAGGGTGGCCGCCCACAGTGCTCCGGCCTGGAGCGCCCGAGCCAGGCCGACCGCCCGCCGCACGGCTGGCGGGGCCTGCATCTCTTCCACGGAGTCGTCGTCGGCGAACCGCTCCGCGTAGTCGTCGACCGAGTCGTCGTCGGCGATGGCGAGTGGCCGGCCGGCCGCACTGAGCAGCGAAACGACCAGGTGATCGTCGCTGTCGGCGGCGACTGCCGCGTCACCGGGGCCGCTGGACCGTTCCGCGAGCAACGCGCTGAGCCGCGCATAGCCCGCCGCGTCGTCACCGACATCGCAAACATGCAGCAGCCGGCCCGCGTCGTCGACCACAGCGGAGGTCAGCGCCGGTCCGGCCGAGGCCGGTCGAGCAGTCTGATCCGCCAAGGCCAGACCGCAATACACCCGCACGAGCGCCACGTGGTCGTCCTCCTCCCCTGACACGACGTGTGCCAAGAACTGATGCTCCCTGCTCAGGGTCAGTCGCGCCAGTCCACGACGGCAGAGATCTTGCCGATAATCGTGCGCCAACCGAGACTTGCCGTTTGCGCACCGATTTTCCTGACCCGCCGCCGTCCCCGGAACCCGCCGAGGCCACCCTTCACCGTCGACCGTAGCGCCTCGTCCAGGTCGTCCAGGCTGGAGCCGGTGGACAGCATGTCCAGAACGGACGGCAGGCGTAGCGCGTACGACAGGTCGCGCGCCGCCTCACCTGCCTTGATGAGCAGGTTGGCGTCCCAGGTGTCATGTCCGCCACGCAGGTTCTCCACGACGAGGTCCAGCTCGTAGGAGTCCTCGTCCGAGGGAACGATGTCGGCCGGCTCGACCCGGTCGACGAGCTGATCCCAGGTGTCGACCTGCGTCATGTCGTTGGGCGCGCCGGAACGGATGAAGGAGACAAGCGACTCCGGGCTCTTGAAGAGCAGCAGGCGGCCCCGGTGGGAGAGGAAGACCGGCACCTCCTCAGGCTCCGGTTCCGGCACCTGCTCGGCGTCGACATCGGTTTCGGGCTCGTCCTCGAAATCGGCGGGGTCGGGCTCGTCGCGGTCGACGTCGAGGTCGGCGGCGTCGCGGTCGCCCCGCGCCCCACGCCGCTCGTCGGCCTCCACCTCGGCCTCGGCCAACTCCTCCGTGAACTGGTCGTCCAGTTGCTCCGTCTCGGCGTCCGCGAGGGCCGCCCGGCGTCGTGCCGCGAAGGGATCGTCGGTTTCGCGCTCTTCGATGTCGGTGGCGGTAACCTGGTCCGACATCCGGTAGGCCCGCAAGGTGAAGCCGGCTCCGCTCGGGAGGGCGATCTCCACGGGGGTGATCCGGAGTTCCTCCCACAATGACCGGTCGGCGACGGAATCCGCCGCGGCCTCGGTCTCCAGGTGGCCACTCTCGTCGGCGTTCGGGTCCTGGTCGGGCGCGTTGTTCGGACGTTCCGCGTCGAGTTCGCTGTCCGGCTCGTCGGCGTCGGGCCGGTTGGACGGCTGGCGGGCCACGCTGACCTCCGTGTGTATTCAGTGGGCGCTCGACCTACGAGCTGTCCGGGCGGGTGACTCTGCGCACATACCCTAATGGGCCTACCCGGCGAAGCGGCGCCCGCACCCCGGTGGAGTTCGGGCCGATTAACTAGTAGGCTTTCTACTTATGAAGGCGCAGGCACTGCACGGCCATCTCGACGCCCTCCTCCTCGCCGTCCTGGAGAGCGGGGCAATGCACGGCTACGCCATCATCGAGGCGCTCAAGGCACGCAGCGGCGGCAGCCTCGACCTGCCCACCGGCACCGTCTATCCGGCCCTCCGTCGCCTGGAGCGCGCCGGCTGGGTGTCCAGCGACTGGAGCGTCGTGAACGGCCGGCAGCGTCGCACCTACCAGCTCACCGCGGGCGGGCGGCGGACGCTCGCCGGTGAACGGGCCAGTTGGCAGGAGTTCAGCGCCACCGTGCAGGCGTTCCTGGGGGATGCCCGGCCACCGGCCGCACCAGCGTGATCAGCGGTGTCGCCCACTGGCCGGATCAACGCACGCCGACCAGGTAGTTCCGCACGCCAGAACCCAACCAGCCGTACGCGACGACGAGCGCGACCAGGCCGATCAGCATGGGGGGCCAGAGCAGCGCGCCGTCCCACAGGCGCACCGACCAGACCCACAGGACAGCGGTGTTCACAAGCGTGGCCGCCAGCGCCACGGTCAGGCCGGTGCCCGCCAGCCGGACCGGCCATGCCGACTCGTCCGGACCGCGCCGCGCCAGCCACGCCAGGATACCGATGCTGGTCACGGCGCTCACCAGGGCGGCCACCCAGAGCCAGTTGACCGCCGCGCTAACGAGTTGATAGCCGGCCGGCGGCGGCGTCGCCGACCAGGGCGAGCCGCGCCAGGTCAGATCACCAGTGCTGATCAGGACGGCGGCCACCGCGAGCGTCCGTACGGCCAGGGTGCGTACCGACCGGGCGGTGATCTCGGTCTGGTACTCCCCGGCCAGCCGGCCGGCCGCCCCGAACTCGGCCAGCGCGTGCCGTTGCGCCTCGTCGGTGGACAGCCCGTCAGCCTGGTACCCCTCGGCGGCGTCGGTCAGCCCGTCGCGTACCTCGGTGAGCAGGTCGATCTTGAGGCGCGCCGGCCCGCGCAGATGGCCGTCGAGGTCGCGCACGTACTCGTCGATGAGCGTCGCACCGGGTTCCAGCATCCGTCCAGCATGCCACCGGGACCCGCGGACCGCGTCCGGCGATTTCCCGGAACGTCCCCGAGCCAAGGTCAGGGACGTGCCCGGACGGGTCACGGAGCCAGGCTCAGGTAACCGCGCTCGGCCGCCTCCTGGAGCAACCACTGGTCGCGGTACCAGCCGGGACGATCCCGCAACGCCGCGGGCGCCCCCCGCTGGATGATCCGGCCACCGTCGAGGACCAGGATCTCGTCGTACGCGTCGAGCCCGCTCAGGCGGTGGGTGACGAGCACGAGGGAATGCCCAGCCGGCATGGCGGCCACGGCTGAGGCCAGCACCCGGTCGGCGGCGGTCGGGTCGAGCCCTTCGGTCGGTTCGTCGAGCACGAGGACGGCCGGCGCGGCGAGCAGGGCGCGGGCCAGGGCGAGCCGCTGCCGTTGTCCACCCGAAAGCTGTCCGCCATCCTCACCGACGATCGTGTCCCAGCCGTCCGGCTGAGCGTCGATCCAGTCCAGCAGCCCGGCGGCGGCCGCCGCCGCGGCGAGGTCAGGGTCGTCGGCCCCGGGGCGGCCGAGCGCGACGTTGTCCCGAACGGTGGCGTGGAAGACATGGGCGTCGGCGGTCAACCCGCCGATCAGGCGGGGCAGCCGCTCCTCGCCGTACCGGGAGATGTCGATGTCGTCGAGTGTGGCCCGACCCGCCTCCGGCACCAGTGCGCCGGTGAGCACGCCGAGCAGGCTGCTCTTGCCGGCGCCGCTTGGGCCGACCACGGCGACCCGCCGACCTGGTGGCAGGTCCAGGTCGATGTCGTCGAGCGCGGGACCCGGGGACCCCGGGTAGCGGACTCGAACGCGGGTCAGCCGCAGCCGGTGCCCGACCGAGGGCTCGGCGGTGTCAGTGGTCGTCCCGCGGGCGCGGCTGACCGCGTCGTCCGGCGCGGCGGACCGCTGCGCCGCGTCCAGCTCCGCGCCGGGCCGGTCGGCGGGGGAGCGCGCGACGGACCGTTCCGCCTCGTCGTCGGGAGTGGGCAGCAGTGCCGCGACGCGGCGCAGGCCGGTTCGTAGCTGCGCCCACTGCCGTGCCGCCGCAACCAGTGCCAACGCCGACTCCAGGGCGGCCAGGGCGCCGACCGCGAGGACGCCGACCAGCACCCCGCTCACGTCTGCCCGCAACGCGACCAGGACGACCGCGGCGCTTGTGGCTCCGGCGAGCAGCACGCCCACGGCGTCCACGGCGAAGCCGGCGGCGGCGAGCCGGCGTTCCAGCCGCGCAAGCCGCCGGGCTCGACCGGCCGCGACGTCCAGGGCGGCCTGGGTGGCGCCGAAGGCGGCCAGGTCGGCGGCACCGTGTGTCAGGTCGACGGCGTCCGCGGCCAACGCCCCGCGCAGCGGCGCCACCTGGTCGGCCGCGCGCCGGGTCAGCATCACCGCGACGGTCGGCAGGCCGACGGCGGCGAGCAGCAGACCGGCCAGTAGCGCGACGGCACTCGCCGGCGCGATGACCACGGCGCCGGCGACCGCGACCACCGCGACCACGGCGGCCGCCGCGCCGGGCACCAGCACCCGCAGCAACAGATCCTGCACCGCCTCGACGTCCGAGACCAGCCGGCTGAGCGCGTCACCGCTGCGCCGATCGCGTTCGTCGCCCCGTCGACGGGCGAGGCTGGCGAACACGCCGGCCCGCACGTCGGTGACCACCCGCAGGGTCGCGTCGTGTCCCACCAGCCGTTCCGTGTAGCGCAGCACGCCACGGCCGACGGCCAGCGCGCGGACCGCGACGATCGCCACGGTGAGGGCGTCCAGCGGTGGTCGGCCGGCGGCGCGGATGAGCAGCCAGGTGGCGGTGGCCATCAACACCAGCCCGGCCAGCTCCGTGCCGGCGGCCAGCAGGCCAGCCCCGAACAGCCGGCTCAGGTAGGGGCGGGCCAGCCGGAGCACGGCACGTTCCGGCCCGAGTCGGCGGCGGGGCCCGGCCACCGGCTCGGACCCGCGCTCCGGGGCGAGCCCGCGCTCCGGGGCGAGCCCGCGCTCCGGGGCGAGCCCGGTCATCCGACCGTCTCCGGCGTCCGGGCCAGTTCGGTGAGCCGGCCGTCAACAACTCGGAGCACCCGATCGGCGTTGCGCAGCAGGGCAGGCCGGTGGGCCACCAGGACGGCCGTCCGGCCGGCCGCGAGCCGGTTGGTCGCGTCCAGGACGGCCGCCTCGGAGGCGCCGTCGAGCCGCGCGGTGGGCTCGTCGAGCAGCACCAGCGGGGCGTCCCGCAGGAAAGCCCGGGCCAGCGCCACCCGCTGCCGTTGCCCGCTGGACAGCCCGTACCCGCGCTCGCCCAGCGGCGTGGCCAGCCCATCCGGCAGCGCCGCCAGCACGTCGGTGAGGGCGGCCGCCCGGACCGCCGTGTCGACGGCGTCGGTGGCCGCCGTCGGGTCGCCCAGCCGGATGTTGTCGGCCAGCGAGGTGGCGAACAGGTGGGCCCGCTGCGGCACCCAGGCCACCCGACGGCGCCAGTCCTCCAGGTCCATCTCGGTCAGGTCGACGCCGGCCACCGTGATCCGGCCGGCGGTGGGTCGGACGAACCCGAGCAGCAGGCCGAGGAGGGTGCTCTTGCCGGCGCCGCTCGGCCCCACCACGGCGATCCGGTCACCCGGCCGGATGGCAAGCGTGACGTCCCGCAGCGCGGTGGTTCGTGGGTACGCGACGGTGACTCCCTCGAAGCGGATCTCGCCGACCGGTGCCGGGGAAGTCTCGGGCACCCCGGACCGGTCCGCGGGTCCGGTGGCCCGGTGGGTGACCGCCGCCGGGCTGGTGACTTTGGTCGCGGAGGTCGCCCCGCCCGGTTCCTCGTCGTCGGAGAGGGTGAGTGCCTCGTCGAGCGCCGTCAGGCCCTCCATGCTGGCGTGGAACCGGCTGCCGGCGGCTCGCAACGGCAGGTATGCCTCGGGCGTCAGCAGCAGGACGAGCAGCGCGGTCGGCAGTGCGATGCCGCCACCGAGCAACCGCAGCCCGATCGGGACCGCCACCAGGGCAACCGAGAGCGTGGCCACCAGTTCCAGCACCAGCCCGGAGAGGAACGCGACGCGCAGCGTCTTCATGGTGGCGATCCGGTGCCCGTCGGCCATCCGGCGGACGGTCCCGACCTGGGCCCTCGCCCGACCGAAGGCGCGCAGCGTCGGCAGGCCGGCCACCATGTCGAGGAAATGGCCGCCGAGCAGCGAGAGCCGTCGCCATTGGCGCTCCGTGGCGGCCTGTGCCTGCCAACCGAGCAGCGCTCCGAAGATCGGTATCAGCGGCAGCGTCATCGCGATGATTAAGGCGGAACTCCAGTCGGCGGCGCCGACCCGGAGCAGGACGGCGACCGGCACGGTGACGCTGAGCACGAGTTGCGGCAGATATCCGGTGAAGTAGGCGTCGAGGGCGTCCAGCCCGCGCCCGGTGAGGGTCGCGAGCTGCCCCGCGCGCTGCCCGGTCAACCACAGTGGACCGCGCCGGCCGACCGCGGCCAGCAGTTCGGTGCGCAACGCGGCCTTGACCGTGGCCGCCATCCGGGCGGCCACCACCCCGGAGGCCCAGTGCAGCGTTCCCCGGGCGGCCACGCTGGCGACGAAGCCGGCCAGGGCCACCCGGTCCAGCCGGCCACCGGCGCCCGCCGCGAGGGTGGCCGCGAGCGCGGTCGCCTGCCCGATCACCGCGAGCGCCGTGCCGACGCCGAGCAGCACGAGCAGCACGAGCTGGCGCCGGGTCGCGGGGACCCGGCGCGGCAGCCGCGGATCGAACGGGCGACGGCTCACCAGTACACCGGCGCGCGGCCGTCGACCCGTCCGCGAAACACCCACCAGCACATCACCTGGAAGCCTATAAGGGTCGGCAACAGCGGCACCGCCACCCAGCTCAGCAGCCGCAGGGTGGGCGCACTCGCGGCGGCGTCCGCCACGGTGAGGCTGGCCGCCGGGTCAACGCTGGAGATCAACGCGTACGGCCAGGTGATCGCCGCCACCGCGAAGACCGGAAGCGCCAGCGCCACGGCCGAGCCCGCGAACGCGACACCGGGACGGTTCCGGCGCAACGCGCCTCCGATCACCAGCAGTACGGCGGCGAGCAGCACCGGCACGACGATGGCGGTCACCGGTTGCTGGACGGTCTGCCGTACCCGGTCGGTGAGCAGGCCCACGACGGTGACGGTGGCCACGGCGGCGAGCGCGGCGGGCACCAGCCGGCGGCCGTACCGGGCGGCTGCCGTGGCGGCGGCCTCCGGCAGCCGCAGGGCCAGGAACGTGGCGCCGTGCAGGGCCACCAGCGACAGCAGGGTGAGCGCCCCGGCCGCCACGAACGGGGTGAACACGTGACCGACGCTGTGCACGCGCCCGTCGGCGGCCAACGGGACGCCCTGGAGCAGTCCGGCGAGCACCGCCCCCCAGCCGAGCGCGGCGAGCGCGCTGCCGATCACCACCAGCCGGTCCCAGCGGGCGCGGGCCCGGTCGCTTGCCGGCCGGCTGCGCAACTGGACGGCGACGGTCACCACGATCACCCCGACGAGCGCGAGGACCACGACGGGATACAGCCCGGAGAGCAGCTCACCCTCCAACATCGGGAACGCGCCGAACAGCACCCCGACCGCGGCGACCAGCCACACCTCGTTGCCGAGGAAGAACGGGCCGACGGCGGTGAGGGCGAGCCGGCGGTCGGCCGGCGCCGCCCGACGGGCGAGCCAGAGACCGACGCCGTAGTCGTAGCCCCCGAGGACCAGGTAGGTGGCGAGGAAGGCGCCGAGGATGACGTACCAGATGATGTCCATGAGTTCCCCTCAGCGGGCCAGGACGGGTTCGGCCGGGACCGGCGGGAGGTCGTCGGCCGCCGTCGGTGGTCGGCCGAGCGCGGGGTCCGTGGCGCCGCGCGCGGCGTACTTGGCGATCAGGGTCCAGTTGGCGACGGCGAGGGCGCCGAGTAGCAGCGCGAAGCCGATGAAGGAGGCGAGCATCACCCCGCCGCTGATCGGGGTCACCGCGTCGTCGACCCGGAGCAGGCCGTACGCGGCCCAGGGCTGGCGGCCCACCTCCCGGGTGAGCCAGCCGAGGATGGCCGCCACGAAGGGCAGTGGGATGGCCAGCAGCAGGATGTAGAGCGGGAAGCGCAGCCGGATCAGCCAGTCCCGATAGAGCAGTGGGACCAGCACGGTGCCGAAGAACAACCCCATCCCAATGAGGATCATGAAGCCGAGTCCGACGCTGGCCAGCACCGGAGGTTCGTAGTCGTACGCTCCGAACCGCTCGGTGAACTCGGCGATCTTGGCGGCCTTGTCGACCTCGCTGCCGAACTTGGTGGGCTGCGCCTCGGCCACCGGCCCGAACTGGGCGAAGCCGAAGCCGATCAGGAAGATCGTGGCGACGCCGGCAGTGCTGAGACCGATCCGCAGCGAGGTGCGGAACGCCAGGTAGTCGGGGTTGCGGCGGATCAGGTGCCAGGCGCTGATCCCGGCCATCAGCACGCCGCCGGTGACCACCGCCGCGGCGATCACGTGCCCGAAGGCGAAGCCGAAGGTGGGGTTGGTCAGCAGCGCCGAGAAGTCCGTCAGGTGCGCCACGCCGTCGCGGATCTCGTAGCCGACCGGGTTCTGCAACCAGGCGTTGGCCACCATGATCCAGAAGGCCGAGGCGTACGCGGTGAGCGCCACCCCCCAGAGCAGCGCGAGGTGGACCCCCCGGCGCAGCCGGTGCCAACCGAAGATCCACATGCCGAGTAGCGTGGACTCCAGGAAGAACGCGACGAGGGTCTCCATGGCCAGCGGGGCGCCGAAGACGTTGCCGACGTAGCGGGACAGTCCACTCCAGTTCAGGCCGAACTGAAACTCCATCACGATGCCGGTGGCGATTCCCAGCACGTAGTTGATCAGGTAAAGCGTGCCCCAGAACCGGGTGAGCCGCTCGTAGATCGGCTTGTTGGTGATCACCCAGGCCGTTTGCAGGTACACCAGCAGGGTGACCAGGCCGAGCGTCACCAGGACGAACAGGAAGTGGATCGTCGTCGTGGTGGCGAACTGCAGGCGGGCGAGGAGCAGCGGATCCATGGACCGGCCTCCGGAGGGCGGTTGCTGTGCAGTGGTGGCCTACATGTAGCAGGTCT
The DNA here is from genome assembly GCF_042666615.1 of Plantactinospora sp. GCM10030261. Taxonomy (NCBI): domain Bacteria; kingdom Bacillati; phylum Actinomycetota; class Actinomycetes; order Micromonosporales; family Micromonosporaceae; genus Plantactinospora; species Plantactinospora sp. GCM10030261. Next base: position 139,572 of record NZ_JBHTDD010000014.1, on the reverse strand, counting down.
ACCTATCGTCGCGCTGAACGATACGACGCGGAGGATGCGGCCGGCATCGGGGAAATCAACTAAGGAACAGGCAGATCGGCGCGGCAACCAGAGCGCCCGTGGTGGCCATCGCGACCGTACGCCGGACCAGCGGCGGCCGGCCGGCGTGCAGTAGCCGGCGCACCCGGACGTCCAGGTCCCGGTTACCGAGACCCAGCGCGCCGGCCGGGGCGGTGCGCGGCCCCGCCGTGGCGAACCGCAGCAGTGCCGCCGCCAGCGATCCGTCGGTGTGCTGGCGGCGGGCCCTGTCGTCGGCCCGCATCTCGACCAGCAGCGCCACCGTGGCGTGTGCGCGGCGCAGCCAACCCGCCCGCGGGAGCGCCCGGCACAGCGCGGTGAACGGCAGCAGCACCAGGTCGTGCCGCTCCGCCGCGTGCGCCCGTTCATGGCTGAGCACCGCGGCCAACTCGGCCCGGTCGAGCAGGCTCAGGGTGCCCGCACTCACCACGACGCGGGGCCGGACCCCCGGCAGGCAGTAGGCCGCGGCGCTCGGGTGGTCGAGCACCAGCGCGCCCGGGGCCGCCGGATCGTCCCGGGCGACCAGGTTCAGCAGTTCCCGGTGCCGGCGCTGGGCGCGGGACGCCGCGAGCAGGCTGCGGGCCGTGGAGCCGAGCAGCACGCTGCCCACCCCGAGACCGATCCCCACCATGGCCAGGTGCGCCGGTCCGAGGTCGGCTGGCAACCGGCCCCCGGCCAGGTCACCGACCAGGGCCAGCAGCGCCCGGCCGGTGCCCCGGTCGTACGGGGCCAGCCCGAGCGCGACCGGCAGGCCGATCACCGACAGGCCGAGCGACAGTCCCATCGCCTGCCAGCACAGGATCGCCACCCGGGGGCTGTGCCACGGCCACCGGGCCCGGGTCAGCACCTGGGCGGTCAGATAGCAGGCCAGTGCCGTACCGGCGAAGTGGGCGGCGGCGACCACGGTCAGTCCCGCCGGTCCGCGACCCGGTCGGTGGCAGTCGCCCCCGGGCCGGTGGCCGTCCCCGCCCGGCCGGTGACCGCGTCGGCCTGATCGGTGACCGCGTCGGCCTGGCCGGTGAGCCCGGCGGCCTCGTCGGTGAGTGCGGCGCGGAGGATCTCGGCCTCCCGGCCGGTCACCGAGCGGGCGAACCGGATCAGGGCCGCGCCCCGGCCCAGCCGATCGCCGTCCCCGGCAGGTTCGGCCGGGGAGTCGCCAGCGAGATCCAGAGCGTCGAGCATCAGCCGGGCGATGTGCGCGTCGCGGCTGGCCGCCGGCCGGTAGCTCCAGGCCCGGCCCTGCCGCTCCCGCTGCACCATCCCCTTGCCGGCGAGTCGGTCCAGCACTGTCATCACCGTGGTGTACGCGAGATCGCGGTCGGTAAGCGCGTCGGCGACCTCCCGGACAGTGACCCCGTCGGCGGTGCCGGGGCTGCGGTCCCACAGCACGTCCATCACCGCGCGTTCCAGATCACCCAGTCTCGTCACGCCTCGATCCTACACGGCGTAGTAGAAGCCTCGCGGTGACGTGGGTCCCTGTCAGTCGTCAGCGGGAGAGCTGAGGTGGGTCTCAGCGGCGGGTCGGTCGATGCTGACCTCGCCGCTGCGGCGGGGCATGAGAAGCGCGTACGGTCCACGGCCGGGTGTCGAGGACGGCAAGCACTTGGCACCGCGACGCGATCCAGGCACCGGTGTCAGAACATGTCCAACCGGCCAGATTCAGCGCCTTGGTGTGCAACTCCTTGAGCGGCCTGTTGTAGATCGGCTCATGATGACCAATCCTGTTTCGCAACTCGTGCAGGTCGGCCATGGGCCCATGGACATCCCGGCGCAGACGCTTGCTGGGCCAGGCGCCGCGCAGGTACGGCCACAGGGACCGGTCGTAGGCGCGGGTGAGCAGGAAGGGCCAGAACCCGAAGGTGAGTTCGGCGACGACGCGTCCTGGGGTCTCCTGCCGGCCGTCGCGGGTGGCCTGCTCGCGCGCCTTGGCTACCTGCTGATGGCGACGCTCGTCCAGGACACGGCCGGGGTCGAGGTACCAGCGGGGCTCCTGGTAGAGACGGGTGGACCAGTCGGTCAACTGTCGATGCATGGCGTTGCGGATTAACACCTCGACATGGCCCAGGGTGATCCAGAAGGCCCCGCTCATCGTGGCATTCCACTCGTACAGCGCCACCGTCGCGTCGAGGTCACCGCCCACCGAAGCCTGGTAGGTGCCCAGGCGTTCGGCGGAGAAACGCTGCTGTAACAGCTGTGCTGTCGCCTCGGCCACCTATTCCACTCCACCGACGGGGCAGTGCTCACGGGTTCGCGCGCTGGCACAGCGTAGGGCTTTGGCTACCGTCGGCGCGACAGGACGTGCGGGAACGGGGATCGAAAAGTGAATGGCGCCCGCCCAGATGGGGAGCGCCATTCAGCAAGTTTGGAGCCAGAACTCTGGTGGTCCGAAGACGCCCAGAGCGTTCGCGGACGATTCTACTACGACCCTGCGGGCCCGGACTACCGGATCGGTAGTCGCGCCATCACCTCGCGGTGACGCGGTCGCTGTCGGTCGTGGATCTCCCGACGGTGGCCCGTCTCATGCACGGTCACGTCGTCCGAGTGGACCAATTCCGGCCTCGCGCAGCACCTCGGCGTGTTCCACGTACTCGGCCGTGGAAGCGCGCTCGCGAACCCGGGCGACGAGCTGAGCATCTCGTGCCGCGACGGACTGCCGATGATCGAGGGCAGCCTGCTCCACTCGTCGGTGGTGGTCCAGCCACCATGACTCGTCTGCGGGCGGCAGGTTGTCGTTCCTGGGCAGCAGCCCGGCCGCGCCGTCGATGAGTTCGCGCACGATGTCGGCGTGGCCGGCGTGCCGTTGTGTTTCCGCGGTGACGTGGACCAGGACGTGGTGCAACGTGACCGCCGCATCGCCCCACCACGGCACGTGGCCGACCTCATCCAGGGCAAGGGCCTCGATGGTGGTGTCGGCGTGAGTGATCGCGCGACGATGCAGTGCGACGATCTCCTCGCGGGTCTCGTCCGCGGTCGCCCACATGTCGGCATTGGTCTCCGCCCCGTCGCCGACGTACGGAAGATCCTCCGGAAACGGTCGGCCGAACACCACGCCGAAGTAGAGGATCTCCATGGCCGCCGAGTGCTTCACCAGACCGAGCAAATTGGTGGCGGTCCGGGTCAACGGACGCCGAATATCGTATTCGCTGAGCCCGTCGAGCTTCCACAGCAGCGCGTCACGGCCGCCCTTCAAATAACTGTGCAGGTCTGCCTTCATCGTGGCCCTACACGCCCTTCGGGTGCCAGACGGTCTTGGTCTCCAGCAGCGTCGTCATCCGGGCCAGCCCCGGCTCGACGAACCAGTCGTGATCGGCGGGCACCGGACGCAGCACCCGCTTCAGGTTCTCGGCGGCACCGCGTTCCAGCTCGGCGGCCAACTCCGGATCGGTCACCCCGGTCAGGTCCAGCGCGTTGACGTCCATGTGCGCGGCCAGCCACGGCGCCGTCTCGGCCGGCCGGCCGGTGAGCAGGTTCACCACCCCACCCGGCAGGTCCGAGGTGGCGAGCACCTCGGCCAGCGTCACCGCCGGCAGCGCGCCGGGCTCGCCGACCAGCACCACCGTCGTGTTGCCGGTGACGATCGCCGGGGCGAGCACGCTCACCAGACCGAGCAACGCCGGTTCGGCGGGGGCGACCACCCCGACCACACCCGTCGGCTCCGGCGCCGACAGGTTGAGGTACGGGCCGGCGACCGGGTTCGCGCCGCCGTACACCTGGGCGATCTTGTCGGCCCAGCCCGCGTACCAGACCCAGCGGTCGATCGCCGTGTCGACCTCGTCGACGGGCACCCCCAGCCCGACGAACTGGTCCCGCCGGCCCTCCAGCATCTCGGCCACCCGGTAGAGGATCTGACCCCGGTTGTACGCGGTGGCGCCTGACCACCCCTTGACCGCGGCGCGGGCGGCGAGCACCGCGTCCCGGACGTCCTTGCGCGAGGCCAGCGCCACGTTCGTGTCACCCACGAGATACGACCGTCCCGACTCGCTGCGCGGGAACTTCCCGCCGATGAAGAGCTTGTACGTCTTGCGAACCGCCACCCGGCCCGGAGAGTCAGACATTGAGGTACGCCTCCAGCCCGTGCCGGCCGCCCTCGCGGCCGTAGCCCGACTCCTTGTAGCCGCCGAACGGCGAGGTCGGGTCGAACCTGTTGAACGTGTTGGCCCACACCACCCCGGCGCGCAACCGGTCGGCCAGCCACAGGATGCGGGAGCCCTTGTCCGTCCAGATCCCGGCCGACAACCCGTACGGCGTGTTGTTGGCCTTCTCCACGGCCTCGGCCGGGGTGCGGAACGTCAGCACGGACAGCACCGGCCCGAAGATCTCCTCCCGGGCGATCCGGTGCGCCTGCGTCACTCCCGTGAAGACCGTGGGCGCGAACCAGAAGCCCCGGTCCGGCAGCTCGCACGGTGCCGACCAGCGCTCCGCCCCCTCCGCGGTGCCCACGTCGGACAGCTCCCGGATCCGGGTCAGTTGAGCGGCGCTGTTGATGGCGCCGACATCGGTGTTCTTGTCCAGCGGATCACCGACCCGCAACTGCGCCATCCGCCGCTTCAGCGAGCCCATCACCTCGTCGTACACCGATTCCTGGATGAGCAGCCGGGAGCCGGCGCAGCAGACGTGGCCCTGGTTGAAGAAGATGCCGTTGACGATGCCCTCGACGGCCTGGTCGATCGGCGCGTCGTCGAAGACGATGTTGGCGGCCTTGCCGCCCAGCTCCAGGGTGAGCTTCTTGCGGGTGCCGGCGACGGACCGGGCGATCTGCCGGCCCACCTCCGTCGAGCCGGTGAACGCGACCTTGTCGACGTCCGCGTGCTCCACAAGCGCGCGGCCCGTGTCGCCGGCGCCGGTGACGATGTTCACCACGCCCGGCGGCAGGTCGGCCTGCTGGCAGATCTCGGCGAACAGCAGCGCGGTCAGCGGGGTCGTCTCGGCCGGCTTGAGCACCACCGTGTTGCCCGCCGCCAGCGCCGGCGCGATCTTCCAGGCCAGCATGAGCAGCGGGAAGTTCCAGGGAATGACCTGACCGGCGACGCCGAGCGGCTTCGGCTCGGCTCCGAACCCGGCGTACGGCAACTTGTCCGCCCAGCCGGCGTAGTAGAAGAAATGCGCGGCCACCAGCGGCAGGTCCACGTCCCGGGACTCGCGGATCGGCTTGCCGTTGTCCAGCGACTCCAGCACCGCCAGCTCCCGCGAGCGCTCCTGGATGAGCCGGGCGATCCGGTACAGGTACTTGGCCCGGTCGCGGCCCGGCATCGGACCCCAGACCCGGTCGTACGCGCGCCGGGCGGCGGCCACCGCCCGGTCCACGTCCCCCGGCCCGGCCTCGGCGACCTCGGCCAGCACCTCCTCGGAGGCGGGATTTATCGATTTGAGGGTGCCGCCATCGGTCGGGTCCACGAACTCGCCGTCGACGAACAGGCCGTACGACGGCCGGAGGTCGACGATCGCCCGGGACTCGGGGGCGGGAGCGTACTCGAACATGCCTGTCAGTCCAGGGTGAAGTAGTCGGGGCCGGCGTAGACGCCGGTGGTCAGTTTGGTGCGCTGCATCAGCAGGTCGTTGAGCAGGGACGAGGCGCCGAACCGGAACCAGTCCGGGTCCAGCCAGTCCGGGCCGGCGGTCTCGTTGACCATGACCAGGTATTTGATCGCGTCCTTGGTGGTGCGGATGCCGCCGGCCGGCTTCACCCCGACCTGCCGGCCGGTCGCCGCCCGGAAGTCGCGTACCGCCTCCAGCATCACCAGGGTCACCGGCAGCGTCGCGGCGACGGGCACCTTGCCGGTCGAGGTCTTGATGAAGTCGCCGCCGGCCAGCATGCCGAGCCAGGAGGCGCGCCGGACGTTGTCGTAGGTGGCCAGCTCGCCGGTCTCCAGGATGACCTTGAGGTGGGCGTCGCCACAGGCGGCCTTGACGGCGACGATCTCCTCGTACACCTCGGTGTAGCGGCCGGCGAGGAACGCGCCCCGGTTGATCACCATGTCGATCTCGTCGGCGCCGACGGCCACCGCGGCCTCGGTGTCGGCGATCTTCACGGCCAGCGGCGCCTGGCCGCTCGGGAACGCGGTCGCCACGCTGGCCAGGTGGACGCCGCTGCCGCTGTGCCGTTCGGCGGCGGAGCCGCGGAGAACCTCGGCGGCATACGGAACCATCGTCGGATAGACACAGACGGCGCCGACGTGCGGGCAGGACGGGTCCGCCGGGTCCGGACGCAGCGCCTTGGCGGACAGCGCGCGGACCTTGCCGGGCGTGTCCGCGCCCTCCAGCGTGGTCAGGTCCACCATCCGGATCGCCAGGTCGATCGCCCACGCCTTGGCCGTGGTCTTGATCGAGCGGGTGCCGAGCATCGCGGCCCGCTGTTCCGCCCCGACCTGGTCCACCCCCGGGAGGCCGTGCAGGAACGTCCGCAGGGTCGCCTCGGATCGTCCCAGGTCATCCAGGTCCGATCGACGCGGACTCGTCGTCGCCGTCATGGCGAAGAGTCTACGCATCGGCGCGTTTTGTGATCTTGACCACGGTGGACCGCCCGGTTGCTCCCACACCCCGCCGTGGAACAGGGCGGCGGGGGCACGCTCCCGCAGGTCGCGTAGGTTGACCGGTCGTGGACGTAATCGTTGTTGACCACCCGCTGGCCCAGTCGCGCCTGACCGCGATGCGGGACGCCCGCACCGACTCGGCGTCGTTCCGGGCGGCGCTGCACGAACTCACCACGATGCTGGTGTACGAGGCGGCGCGGTCGTTCCCGGTCGAGACGTACCCGGTGCAGACCCCGGTGGCCCCGGCGGACGGCACCCGGCTGGCCAACCCGCCGCTGCTGGTGCCGGTGCTGCGCGCCGGGTTGGGCATGGCCGACGCCGCGCTCGGCCTGCTGCCCGAGTCGTCGATGGGCTTCGTCGGGCTGGCCCGCGACGAGGAGACCTTCGAGCCGCGGGCGTACATGGAGTCGCTGCCGACCGACCTCGCCGGCATTCCGGTGCTCGTGCTGGACCCGATGGTGGCCACCGGCGGGTCGCTGGAGCACTGCTGCCGGCTGCTCGCCGAGCGGGGCTGCGCCGACATCACGGTGCTCTGCGTCCTGGCCGCGCCGGCCGGCATCGAGCGACTGGAGCGGTCCGGGCTGCCGCTGCGGGTCGTGACCGCGTCCCTGGACGAGGGTCTGAACGACCGGATGTTCATCGTTCCCGGGCTCGGCGACGCCGGAGACCGGCAGTTCGGCGGCATGCCCCGGTTCTGACCACCGGCGATTGGTCGGGTTCGGCGGGCTCGTTCGGCGGCGAGGGCCGGCCGTCAGCCGGCGAGGCTGTAGTGCCAGCCAACGGCCTCACCGGCGGAGAACGGCATCACCCCGTGGAAGACCGCCGGCTCGGCGGCGAAGACCAGGGGCAGGAAGTGCCGGTCACTCGGCCACATCGGCACCCGGCCGGCCAGCACGTCGGCCACCTCGGTCCAGACCAGCGTTCCCTCCGGGCACTCGCGGTACGCCTCACCGGACCAGACCGGCACGCGGAAGAGGAAGCCGAACCAGTTCTCGCCGCCGCGACCGAAGCCGGGCCAGGAGATGGTCCCGGCGAGCTGGATCGGGCCGCACTCCAGCCCGGACTCCTCGCGAATTTCCCGACGCATCCCCTCGACCACGTCCTCACCGGGTTCGAGTTTGCCGCCAAGCCCGTTGTGATATCCGAAATGCAGATCGTCGGGGCGTTTGTCCCGGCGTACCAGCAACACCCGGCGACGGTCGGCGGACAGTACGTAACCCAGGGTCGCGACGATGGCCTGCACCGGCCCACCCTAGATCCCGCACCGCCGGGACACCGCCGAAGGAGGACCGGCGGGATGCATGCGGGAGGTGCGCGGACCGGCTAGCGTTCCGGGCCATGACCTCTGTTGCGCTCGCCGAAGAGCTGCTGCTGCTGGCGTACGACGACAAGTCCGGCAAGGCGGTCGGATCCCGCATCGGACTGGACCTGGGCATGGCGGCGGCGGTTCTGGTCGACCTGGCCCTGGCCAACCGGATCACCTTCGCCGACGGGTCGCTCGTGGTGACCGACCCGACACCCACCGGGGAGCCGATCGCCGACGGCGTGCTGGCCCGGCTCGCCGCCGACACGCCCCACACACCGGCCTCGTGGGTGCAGCGGCTCCGGCACGGCCTCCGCGACCAGGTCCTGGGCGACCTGTGCGCCCGGGGCGTGATGCAGGACGTGGACGAGACGGCCATGAACGGGTTCGTGCATGTGCACCGCTACCCCTCCATCGACCCCTCGGTGGAGGCGGAGATCCGCCGCCGGCTGGCCGACGTGCTCACCGGGGCACGGGTCGCCGACGAGCGGACCGCGGCCCTGGCCACCCTGGTGGCGGCGATCCGGATGGAACCGCGGCTCGGGCTGGACGGGCAGGCCGCGGTCGACGTGCGCCGCCGGCTGGAGGAGATCGCGGCCGGCGCCGGCTTCGGCGGCACCCCGGCCCTGGACGACTCCCGGGTACGCCCGTCGATCGCCCTGGTGATCGCGGCGCTCACCCGGGCCATCGACGCGGCCCTGGGCACCCGCGCCTGACGGCGCCGTGCTGGACCGGCCCGCGCCGCGGCGGGGTCAGCGCCAGTGGAAAGGGGCCATCGCTCACCGCCTGAGGGCGGTGGCGATCTCGGTGCGCAGGGCGGCCACCGCGGTCGCCGCGCGGCTGCGGGCCCCGCCGACGTCGCCGTCCGCGACCGGCTCGACAACCTCCAGGTACGCCTTGAGCTTGGGCTCGGTGCCGGACGGTCGGATCACCACCCGCGTGGTGGCGGAGCGCAGGATCAGCACGTCGGATTCCGGCATCCGGTCCTCCACCGCGGTCACCGGGTGACCGAGCAGAGTCCCCGGGGTGGCGGTCCGGAGCCGGGCCATCGTCGCCGCGATCTCCCGTAGGTCGGTGACCCGGATCGAGACCTGGTCGGTCTGGTGCACGCCGAACTCGGCCGCCAACTCGTCCAGCCGGTCGGTGAGGGTCCGACCCGTCACCTTCAGCCCGGCCGCCAGCTCGGCCACCAGCAGCGCCGCCGTGATCCCGTCCTTGTCCCGGACGTGGTCGGGAGCGACGCAGTAGCCGAGCGCCTCCTCATAGCCGTACCCGAGCGGATGCTCCGTCCCCGCCCCGGCCCGCACGATCCACTTGAACCCGGTAAGCGTCTCCGCGTACGGCAGGTCGCGGGCCGCGCACATGGCCCGCAGCAGGGACGAGGAGACGATGGTGGTGGCGTAGAGCGCACGCGTTCCCCGGCGCATCAGGTGGTCGGCGAGTAGCGCCCCGACCTCGTCGCCGCTCAGCATCCGCCAGCCGCCCTCCACCGGCACGGCCACCGCGCAGCGATCGGCGTCCGGATCGTTCGCGATGGCGATGTCCGCACCGGTCGATTGAGCCAGGGTCAGCAGCAGGTCGGTGGCGCCCGGCTCCTCGGGATTGGGGAACGCCACGGTGGGGAACAGCGGATCCGGCTCGGCCTGCTCGGCCACCATCGCCGGGGCCGTGAACCCGGCGCGGACGAAAGCGTCCACCAGCACCGGCCCGCCGACCCCGTGCAGCGGCGTGTACGCCACCGTGAGGTCCCGTTGCCCGTCCGGGGCCAGCGCGGCAACGGCCCGGTCGAGGTATCCGGTCACGATCTCCTCGCCGAGCACCTCACCCGGTTCCCCGAGCGGCACCTCGGCGAGCACGACGACCTCCCGGATCGCCGCCTCGATCTCCACGTCGGCCGGCGGCACGATCTGCGCCCCGGCGCCTCGGTCACCACCCAGTTCGGCGCCCAGGTACACCTTGTAACCGTTGTCCTGCGGCGGGTTGTGACTCGCCGTCACCATGACTCCGGCGACCGCGTCCAGCGCCCGGACCGCGTACGCCAGCACCGGGGTGGGTAGCGGCCGGGGAAGCAGCAGCGCCGGTCGGCCGGCGCCGGTGGCCACCCGGGCGGTGCGCTCGGCGAACTCCCGGGAACCGTGCCGGGCGTCGTACCCGACGACAAGCGGACCGGAACCACCGCGCTGGGCGAGCCAGCCGACCAGCCCGGCGGCGGCCCGGGTCACCACGGCGAGGTTCATGCCGTTGGGGCCGGCCCGCAGCGGGCCGCGCAACCCGGCGGTGCCGAAGGTGAGCGGGCCGGCGAACCGGTCGGCCAGCTCGGCGCGGCTGGCCGGCAGGTCGGCGAGCAGCCGCCGCAACTCCAGCCGGGCCGCCGGGTCGGGGTCGTCGGCCAGCCAGGCCCGGGCCAGCGCGGTCAGCTCGTCGCTCTCGTGGGTCTCCGCCGTCATGCGGTCGTTGATAGCACGCCACCGGCCGGCGCCGGGCCGGCGGGCGGGTGCGGTTGCCCTCTGGACGTCCAGTCGGCCTCTGAGCCCGCCCCCCGGCCGGCCAGAGAACGTCGTGACGGTCAGGACTCCGCGATCTCGAACGAGCGGACCATCTCCTCGAAGATCGGCCGGCTGTCCGCGAACGTCGCGTCGGTCGTGGTGAGGTAGAACGAGTACGCCTTGCCGTCCCGGACGACCCCCCGCCACACCCCGTGCCGTCCGGTGCCGCTGTCGCCGCAGGTGTACTCGAACTGGGCGGCCGGTTGACCGACCAGCTCCACGTCGGTCATCTCCACCCGGTTGTACGGCTTCGCGCAGGACTTGGTGTTCTTCTTGAGGAAGCCTTCAGCGCCTTCCGCCCATCGCCGGGAGGAGTCACCGCCGTACGGCTCGACCAGGACCCGGACCTTGCGGGCCTTGTCCTGCGGATCGGTGTAGTCCACCCAGTTGCCGGCCGCGGACCGGGTCCAGCCCTTCGGCACGTTGACCGCGACGCCCTTCTCCCGGGCCTCCTGGGTGTCCAGCGCCGGCGCGCTCGGGGAGGCGGGATTGTTGGCCAGCGGCGGCGCGACCGGCTTCGGATCGTCCCCGCCGAAGAGCGAGATCATGCCGATCAGGAGCACCGCCACCACCCCGGCGGCGGCACCGATCTGGATCTTCCGCGGCCAGCCGCGGACCGTTCCCACCAGGTTGCTGCCGGTGGCGCGCAGCCCCGAGCCGGCGCGGACCAGGGTGCCACCGCTGCCGGCGGATCCGCCGAACCGGTTGGACCCGCCGGGGCGCTCGGGCCCACCGAACCGGTTCGGACCGGCTGCCGGCAGGCCATGGTCGGCCGGGTTGGCGGACCACGAGGGGCCGGCCGGCGACCACCCACCACCGCTCGTCGGAGCCGGGCCACCACTTGTCGGGTCGGCCGACCAGGCGCCAGCGGGCCTACCGTGCCGCCCCGGCGCCGATCCACCCTGCCGGTCCCAGGCGCCCATCGTCCCGGTCGGCGCGGCCAGGGCGCCCGGGCTCGGGAAGGCGCCGGTGGCGTCCCCAGCGGTGGCTCCGCCCTGGCGGGGGGCGCCCGGACCGGCGTGTGTCGCGGCGCCCGCACCCGGCACCGCGCCGTTCGCCGCGCCCGCCGAGCCGCCCTCGCGGCGCGGGTCAGTCAACCGGTCGTTGAGCGACTCGCCGGGCGCCAACATGGCCCGGCCACCGATCTGACCGGACGGCGTTGCCGGCGGGATCGGCGCCGGTGGCCGGGGGGAGGGCACGACAGCGTACGGGTCGGTCATCGTGTGCCCGGTCGCCTTGCTGGCCAGTGGACCGGCGAGCAGTTCCCGGAGCATGCCGCGGGAGGTGGCCACGTCGAGCCGGCGGGCCGGATCCTTCTCCAGCAGGCCGAGCAGCACCCGGGTGAGCGGGCCCGAGCGGGTCGGTGGCGCGGGCGGATCCTCCACCACGGCGTGCATGGTCTCGATCGGGTCACCCCGGTCGAACGGGGGTCGGCCCTCCACCGCGGTGTAGAGCGTCACGCCGAGTGAGAACAGGTCGCTGGGCGGCCCGAAGTCCTGGCCCATGGCCCGTTCCGGGGAGATGAAGTGCGGCGAGCCGAGCACCATGCCGGGCGTGGTGAGCTGGACATCGGTGGGCATCCGGGCTACCCCGAAGTCGGTGAGCACGCACCGGCCGTCCGAGCAGATGAGCACGTTCGCCGGCTTCACGTCGCGGTGCAGCACCCCGATGGCGTGGGCCACCTCCAGCGCGCCGAGCAACGCGACGCCGATCTTGGCGACCGCGCGGGGGGCGAGCGGCCCGTCCTCGATCACCATGTCGGCCAGGCTGCGCGCGTCCAACAGCTCCATCACGATCCACGGCCGGCCGGACTCGTGCACCACGTCGTACACCTGAACCACCGCCGGGTGCTGGAGCGCCGCGGCGGCCCGCGCCTCGCGGAGGGTGCGCTCGTACATCGCGTCCCGGTCGCTCGGAGCCAGGCCCGGCGGGAGGACGACCTCCTTGACCGCGACGTCCCGCCGCAGCAGGGTGTCGGCGGCCTGCCAGACCGTCCCCATGCCACCGTGACCGACCGCGGCGCGCAGCGCGTACCGGCCGCCGATGGTGGTGCCGGGAGCGGTACGTCCAGTCGCGGGATTGACCGTTCCGCTGTTCCACGTCGGGATCTGAGTCACAGGAGAGCCGCCGGAAAATCGGAGGGGCTGGGACACAACCCCCCTATCTTGCGCGGTACGCGACCGTTAGCGAAAGTCGCCCCCGCGGGGATTCGGGAAAAGCCACCGTGACCTGCGGTGCCGTCGTCGGGCCCGGAGAAGCGCCCGGTGACCGGCCGGACACGGCCCGGTACGTGACCCGAACGGCTGTGGGAAATCCCGCACCGCTACCGGCGGGCGGGAGGACCTACCATCCGGTCATGAGCGAACGGCGGAGCGAGTCCGGTTTCCCCCTGCAGGCGGTCTACGGCCCGGCCGACGTCGCCGACGACCTCGCCGAACGGGTCGGCAACCCGGGCGAGTTCCCCTACACCCGGGGTGTGTATCGGACGATGTACACCTCCCGACCCTGGACGATGCGGCAGTACGCCGGCTTCGGCACCGCCACCGAGTCCAACGCGCGTTACCACCAGTTGTTGCGGGCCGGCACCATGGGCCTGTCGGTGGCCTTCGACCTGCCCACCCAGATGGGGTACGACTCGGACGACCCGATGGCCCACGGTGAGGTCGGCAAGGTGGGCGTGGCGATCGACTCGATCGACGACATGCGGACGCTGTTCGACGGCATCCCGCTGGACCAGGTGTCCACCTCGATGACCATCAACGCGCCCGGATCCGTGTTGCTGCTGCTCTACCAGCTCGTGGCCGAGGAGTCCGGGGTTCCGGGCACCGCGCTCAAGGGCACCATCCAGAACGACATCCTCAAGGAGTACATCGCGCGGGGCACCTACATCTACCCGCCGAAGCCGTCGCTGCGGCTGGTCGCCGACACGTTCGCGTACTGCCGTGCGGAGGTGCCGAAATGGAACACGATCTCCATTTCCGGCTACCACATGGCGGAGGCCGGTGCCACGCCGGTGCAGGAGATCGCGTTCACGCTGGCCAACGGGGTCGAGTACGTCCGAGCGGCGATCGACGCCGGGCTCGCCGTCGACGACTTCGCCCCGCGGCTGTCGTTCTTCTTCGTCGCCCGGACCACGCTGCTCGAGGAGGTGGCGAAGTTCCGGGCCGCCCGTCGGGTGTGGGCGCGGCTGATGCGGGACGAGTTCGGCGCCACCGACCCCAAGTCGTGGATGCTGCGCTTCCACACCCAGACCGCGGGCGTCCAGTTGACCGCCCAGCAGCCCGAGGTCAATCTCGTCCGGGTCGCCGTGCAGGGGCTCGGCGCGGTCCTCGGCGGCACCCAGTCGTTGCACACCAACAGCTTCGACGAGGCGATCGCGCTGCCCACCGAGAAGGCGGCCCGGTTGGCGCTGCGCACCCAGCAGGTGCTCGCGTACGAGACGGACCTGACCGCCACCGTCGATCCGTTCGCCGGCTCGTACGTGGTGGAGGCGATGACCGACGAGATCGAGGCGGGCGTGCGCGAGTTGATGACCCGGGTGGCGGACCACGGCTCCGCGGTGGAGGCCATCGAGGCAGGCTTCCAGAAGCGTGAGATCGAGACGTCCGCGTACCGGGTGGCGCAGGAGATCGACGCCGGGGATCGGGTGGTGGTCGGGCTCAACCGGTTCGCCATCGACGAGGAGGAGCCGTACGAGCCGCTGCGGGTTGACCCGGCCATCGAGGCTGCGCAGGCCGACCGGCTGGCCCGGCTGCGTGCCGAGCGGGACGACGAGGTGGTGCGGGTGGCCCTGGGCAAGCTGCGGGCCGCCGCCGAGGGAACCGACAACGTGCTCCATCCGATGAAGGAGGCGTTGCGGGCCCGGGCCACGGTCGGCGAGGTGTGCGGCGCGCTGCGCGAGGTGTGGGGCACCTATCAGCCCAGCGACCGGTTCTGACCGCCGGCGGTCGGCTGACCGGGTGGTCGCTTCCCGCGCGTCCCGCTCTCGTCGCGTGACGTGTGTCGGCCGCGGGTTTGGGGTACCAGGACTCGATGTCGTCAGTTGCCCGATGTGATCCATTCGGGCAACGCTGCGCGATCGGCCCGCTACCGTCGGGAGACGGAGCGGACAGTATGTGTGACTTCCCCGGTCCGTGACATGTGACCTTGGTGCGGCGATCGCGGCGTGCTCGTCACGCTCGCCCCGGTGGGGCGGAGTGCCCGGAATCCGACCGTCCGTCCGAAGGTCCGGGTTCCAACACCGGGGCGGCGTGACTGGTGAGATCGTTACCCGTTGTAGGAGGTGGGGGGCGAGATGTCAGCGTTGGAAGACCGGTCGGGCCCGGCTCCACGCGTGACCGAACGCTCCCACCAGGGTATACGTGACGCTCTGCGGTCCGACCGCTACGGGAACGACGTTGCGCAGCGTCACCGTCGGAGGTCTAGGCTGTCTGCTGTTGTTCCGAATGATCCATCCGTCTCTAGTGAACGAGATTCCGACGTGACGAGTGCGTTGACCCTGCCCATGAGTAGCCCGCTGGCGTCGTCCTGGCCCGAGCCCCCGCCCGGTGCCCAGCCGCTGCCGCTCGATCTTGACCAGCTGCTCGCCCTTCGGGTACCGGATCTCATCGCCACCCGTCGGTTCATCCACGCCCATCCGGAACTCTCCGGTCAGGAGTACGAGACCGCCGCGCTGATCGCCCGCGAGCTTGCCCAGGCGGGGCTGTCGCCTCGGTTGTTGCCCAAGGGCAACGGCGTGCTCTGTGACATCGACGGGCGCCCCGACGGACCGGTGGTCGCACTGCGTGCCGACATCGACGCGCTGCCGCTCTCCGACGCCAAGGACGTGCCGTACCGGTCGACCGTGGACGGGGTGTGTCACGCCTGCGGCCATGACGTCCACACCACCGTGCTGCTCGGGGTGGGCATGCTGCTGGCCAGGCTCGCCGACCGGGGCGAGTTGCCGGGCCGGGTCCGGCTGATCTTCCAGCCGGCCGAGGAGATCCTGCCCTGTGGCTCGCTCGAGGTGATCGAAGCGGGTGGGCTGCAGGACGTCACTCAGATCTTCGCGGTGCACTGCGACCCGAACCTGCCGGTCGGACAGGTCGGCCTCCGGGTCGGGCCGATCACCGCGGCCGCTGACAACGTCACGGTCAAGCTGACGGGGCCGGGCGGTCACACCGCTCGGCCGCACCTGACGGTGGATCTGGTGGACGCCCTCGGGCGGCTGGTTACCGAGGTGCCCGCGCTGGTCAGCCGCCGGGTGCCGGCCAACAGCGGATTGCTGCTCGTCTTCGGCCAGGCGTCCGCGGGGACCCGATACAACGTGATCCCGACCGAAGCGGTGGCCTCCGGCACGCTGCGCGTGCTCGACCGGGACACCTGGGACAAGGCGCCAAAGATCGTCGCTCAGGTGGTGCAGGACGTCATCGCCCCGACCGGGGCGACCGTCGACATCGAGTACCTGCGCGGCCGGCCGCCAGTGATCAACGACGCGCGGGCGATCCGGGTGCTGAACGCGGCGACCGCCGCGGCGTTGGGGCCCACCGGCATCGCGGAAACGCCGCAGAGCATGGGCGGCGAGGACTTCTCCTGGTACCTGGAGTACGTCCCCGGCGCCCTCGCCCGGTTGGGGGTGGGTCGCAGCACGGCGAACGCGGACCTGCATCGGGCCACCTTCGACGTGGACGAGCAGGCCATCCCGGCCGGCATCCGCCTGCTGGTGAACGCCGCCCTCAAGGCCCTGACCCTCCCCACCTGACCTGCCCCCTCCTCTCGGGTTGATCAAGAGGTTCGCGTCACGGAAGCGCGCTTCCGTGACGCGAACCTCTTGATCAACCCGGGTGGGGGTGGGGAGCGGGACGCCGGGTTAGTCGCTGTGGGGGGTGCGGGCGGCGGGGACAGCCGGGCCGGCCGGCGCGGGTGCGGCGGGGACAGCCGGGGTGGGGGACGATCGGCGCCGGAGGCGACGGATCAACCAGAGCACCGCGAGCGCCGGCAACCCCAGCACGACGGCGAACGGCAGCACCGCGCCGAGCACCAGGAGCAGCACCTGGACGACGGTGACAAGCGCGGACCAGCCGCCACCCAACCCGGCCAGGAAGCTCGGGTCCTGCTTCTCCGGCGCGGCGGCCGGCGCGCCCCGCTCCAGCAACTCGACGGTTACCGTGGACAGCGCGACCAGGTCGGCGAGCCGGCGCTTCTTCGCTTCCAGCGAGGCCAGGTCGGCCTCCCGCTTGGCCAGCTCGCTCTCCAGCGACACCAGCTCGGCCAGGGTCTTGGCCTCGGCGAGCAGCCGCCGCCCGCTGTTCACCCTCGCCTGCTGGGTGGCGATCCGGGCATCCAGGTCGACGATCTCCTCGGTGACGTCCTGGCTGTTCAGGTCGCGCCGTTCGGGCTCGCCGAGACCGGCCAACTGGTCCACCACCTGGTGGAACCTGTCGGCCGGCACCCGCAGTTCCAGCGTGGCCCGCTCCTCGGACCCGTCGTCGGAGCGCCGGTCCGCGCCCACGAAACCACCGACGCCGGTGACGATCGCGGTGGCCCGCGACGCGGCGGCGGGTACGTCGTCGACGCGTACCGCCATGGAGCCGGTGTAGACGATGCTCAGGTTCGGCGCCCGTACGTCGGCCGCCTTGCCCTGCTCCGTCGCCTTGCCCTGCTCCGCCGGGCCGCCCTGCTCCGCCGGGCCGCCCTGCTCCGGCCGTCCGGCGCCCGCGTCGGCCTGCCCGGCGGGCGGCTGGGCCGGCGCTACCGCCGCCGAGTCGTCCGAACTGTTGTCTCCGCCCGCGCTGCAGCCCCCCACCACCAGGGCCATCGCCAGTCCCACGACGCCCAGCGCCGCGGTCGTTCTCCCCCGCATGCCGTCCTCCTCGGTTCGGGTACGTGTCGTTGCCTCAGACGTCTCGCAAGGGGTTCGCCGTTCCGGCAGACTCGCGGGAGGACATCACGATTCAGCGTTGGAGGAGTCACGATGAGATTGACCAAGCACTCCCATGCCTGCCTGCGATTCGAGCACGACGGCGGGGTGCTGGTCATCGACCCGGGCCTGTTCACCGAGCCCGCCGTGCTGGATGGGGCGGACGCGGTGCTGGTCACCCACGAGCATCCGGACCACCTGGACGTCGAGGCGATCGCCACGGCCGCCGGGCGCCGGCCCGGCCTCACCGTGTACGGCCATCCGGACGTCCTAGCCAAGGTGGACGGTACGGACGCGGTGCGGCAGCCGGTGTCCGCCGGCGAGTCGTTCACCGCGGCGGGTGTGCCGGTACGCGCGTACGGCGGGCAGCACGCGGTGATCCATCCGGACATCCCTCGGCTGGTCAACCTGGGTTACCTGATCGACGACCGGGTCTACCACCCGGGCGACTCGTTCGCGGCGCCCGAGGACGCCCCGGTGGACACGTTGTTCGTGCCGATCCACGCGCCCTGGCTCAAGATCTCCGAGGCGGTCGACTTCGTCCGCGCGGTGCGCCCCCGGCGGGCGTTCGCGCTGCATGACGGCCTGCTGAACGAGGCCGGTCTGGGCTTCACCAACGCCAACCTGGCCCGCCTGGCGCAGTGCGAGTACGCCCGGATCGAGCCGGGCTCCGTCGTACCCGACTGATGGCGAAGGTCTCCGCGGACCTGGTGGAGCGGTTGTACGCCGCGCATCCGGAGGGGTTCATCGCGGCGCGGGGTGAGGCGGCGGCTGCGGCGCGGGCCGCCGGCGACACCGCTGGTGCCAAAGAGATCGGCCGGCTCAAGAAGCCGACCGTGGCGGCCTGGCTGGTCAATCTGCTGGCCATCCGGCGTCCGGAGCTGATGGCCGAACTGGCCGAACTGGCCGCCGCGCTCCGTTCCGCACAGCGCGACCTGCGCGGGTCGCAACTGCGTGAGCTGTCCAGCCAGCGGCGAGGAGCGGTGACCGCCCTGGTCGACGAGGCACGGTCGCTCGCTGTCGAGGAGGACCCGGGCCTGTCCGGGAGCAAGCTGCCGCTGGGCGAGGTGGAGGCGACGCTGAACGCGGCACTGTCCGACGCCGAGGTCGCCGAGCAGGTCCGGTCCGGCCGGCTGATCCGGGCCACCAGCTACGCGGGATTCGGGGAGGTGCCCCGACCGCAGCTACGGCTGGTGACCGGTGGACCCGAGACCGACGTGCCGGCCGAGGAGCGGCGCCGCTCCGGGGGCCGCGATGCCGACGGCGACGGCGGCGCGGCGGACGCCGACCGCAAGCGCCGCGCGGCCGAGCGGGCCCGGCAGCGCCGGGAGCTGAGCCGTGAGTTGACGGCGGCCCGGCGGGAGCTGAGCCGGGCCGAGTCGGCGTTGGACCGCGCCGGGGACAGCGAACGGGACGGCGCCGCCAAGCTGGCCGACATCGAGGCCGAGCTGGCCGAACTGGAGCGACGACGGGCCGCCGCCGAGGCCGAGCTGAGCCGGCGCAAGCTGGCCCGCAAGGGCGCCGAGCGCGAGGTCACCGCGGCCCGTCGCCGGGCGGGCGAGGTGGAGGCGGCCGTCGAGGCGCTGGACGCCGACGCCGAGGACGACCGGTAGCCGGACCGGCCACGACAACCGCCGCTTCCCGTGACGGCGGCTTCCCGTGACGGCCACTTCGCGTGACGGCCGTCTGCCGTCACTCGTCGCGCCCGCGCCGATCGCCGATTGCCGGTCGGAAATTGGGCGGCGCACCGGCCCGTGAGGGAGTTGAATGCCGACGTGGAGTTTCCCGACGGCTGGCAGGTGCGCCGGCCCACCCTCGACGACGTGCCGGAGATCCTGGCCATGGCGCAGGCGGCCTGCCTGGCCGCCACCGGGCAGCCCGAGTTCACCGACCAGGAGGTGCGCGAGGCGCTCACCGCCGGGCAGGCCGATCCGGCCCGGGACTCCTGGCTGGCCATCGACCCGGCGGGGGCGGTCGCCGGCTGGGCCTACCTCGACGGGCCGGACGACGACGCCGAGGAGTTCGTCGAGGTGTTCGTCCGGCCAGACGGCGGCGCGCCGGCGCTCGCCCCCCTGCTGCAGCGCCAGTTGCTCCGGGTGGCCGAGCGGGCGGTCGACCTGGGTCACCCGCGGATGACGGTACGGGCCGGAGCGGTACCCACCGAACGGGACTGGATCTCGGTGCTGCGCGCCGCCGGGTTCGCCTTCGTGAAACGGAGCGCCCGGATGCGTCGTGCCCTGGACGACGTGTCGGCCGAGCCGCCGCCACCGCCACCGGGCATGCTTATCCGGCCGGTGAACCCGGACGACGAGGCCGAGCTGCGGCTGGTGCACGACATCCTGGAGACGGCGTTCCGGGACGCGCCGGACCACTCGCCGACGCCGTACGACCGGTGGCGGGCGGACCTCGCTGCGCTGCCTAACGTGGCCTGGGACGAGTGGTTCCTGGCCCACGTCGACGGCGTGCCGGCGGGCGCTCTCCAGTCCTCCGACCAGCAGGTCGACAATGGCGAGGGCTGGGTCAAGCGGCTCGCCGTGCTTCGGGCGTACCGGCGGCGTGGGGTGGGTGGGGCGTTGTTGCGCCGGGCGTTCGCCGCGTACGCGGGGAAGGGTCGGACCCACGCGGGACTCGGTGTGGACCTGAGCAACCCGACCGAGGCCGTCCGGTTGTACCGCGCGGTGGGGATGACGGCCGAGTACGAGGCGGACATCTTCGAAAGATCGGTGGAGCCGGGCGTGGCGGCGTAGTCGGGCGTGGCGGCGGAGCCGGGCCGGGCGTGGCGGTGTCGCCGGGTCAGGCGGGCGAACCGGCGCAACCGGGTGCGGGTCAGGCGGACGCGGTGCCGGTGGGTCGGTCGCGCAGCTCGGCCACGTAGTCGTCGGGCGCGCCGGCCTTCTCCGCGGCGTTCGCGATCTCCGACAGGTACCACGAGGTGGGCAGGCCTCCCTCGTACCCGTCGAAGACGTAGATCCATGCCGTGACCTCGCCGTCCAGCGTGACCACACGCACATGGAGCTTCCGGTAAGTTCCCGCGGTGACGCCTTCGATATCGTCGAGCTGGCTGGCGTCACCCGGGTGGACGTCGTAGAGGGCGACGAACACCCGGTCGCCGGGGGACTCGACCACCGTGGTCACCGCGCCCTCCCAGCCGAGTTCCCCGTCCCCGGCGAAGGTGAGCCGCCAGCCCTCCAGCCAGCCGGTGCCCACCATCGGCGAGTGCGGGCAGTAGGCCCGCATGCGGGCGGGGTCGAGGTTTGAGCCGTACGCGGCGTACAGACGCACGGCGACGACGATAGCCCGCGGGGCGGGTGGGGGAGAATACGACGGTGCGTGTCGACGAGAAAGTTCCAGCGAGCAGTGACGGAGGGTGGACGCGGTGAGCCAGATCGTGATCATCGGCGGTGGCCCCGCCGGTTACGAGGCGGCCCTGGTGGCCGCCCAACTGGACGCCGAGGTCACCGTGGTGGAGGCCGAGGGGGCCGGTGGGGCGTGCGTTCTCTCCGACTGCGTTCCGTCGAAGACCTTCATCGCCAGCTCGGAGGTGGTCACCGGCTATCGGGACACCGAGGAGTTCGGGATCGACTCGGACGGGCTGGAGGCGGTCACCGTCGACGCGGCGGCGGTGCACGCGCGGGTCAAGCGGCTCGCCCTGGCACAGTCCGCGGACATCCACGCCAAGCTGCTCAAGGCCGGGGTCACCGTGGTCACCGGCCAAGCCCGGCTCGGCGAGGACACGCTGGGTCACACCCACCGCGTGGTGGTCACTCCAGCCGACGGCGGTGATCCGTACCCGGTCGACGCGGCAACCGTGCTCATCGCGACCGGCGCGACTCCCCGGGTGCTGCCCACCGCGGTGCCGGACGGGGAACGGATCCTCACCTGGCGCCAGGTGTACGACCTGCCCGAGCTGCCCGAGCACCTGGTGGTCATCGGGTCCGGCGTGACCGGTGCCGAGTTCGCCAGCGCCTATCTGGCCATGGGGGTCGAGGTGACGCTGGTGTCCAGCCGGGACCGGGTGATGCCGCACGAGGACGCCGACGCCGCGATGGCCATCGAGCAGGTGTTCCGGGCGCGCGGCATGAGCATCCTGAACAACTCCCGGGCCAACGCCGTGCGCCGGGTGGACGGCGGTGTCGAGGTCGAACTCTCCGACGGTCGCACCGTGTCCGGCTCGCACGCGCTGATGGCGGTCGGTTCCATCCCCAACACCGCGGACCTCGGCCTGGCCGAGTACGGCGTCGAGGTGGCCCAGGGCGGGTACGTCACGGTGGACCGGGTGTCCCGCACCAACGTGCCGGGCGTCTACGCCGCTGGTGACTGCACCGGCGTGCTGCCCCTGGCCAGCGTCGCGGCGATGCAGGGCCGGATCGCCATGTGGCACGCGCTGGGGGAGGCGGTCTCGCCACTGCGGCTGCGGACCGTGTCGGCAAACGTCTTCACCGATCCGGAACTGGCCACGGTCGGCGTGTCGCAGGACGAGGTGGACTCCGGCAAGACGCCGGCCCGGCAGATCATGCTGCCGCTGGCGGGCAATGCCCGGGCCAAGATGGCCGACCTGCGGGACGGCTTCGTCAAGTTGTTCTGCCGGCCGGCCAGCGGTCAGGTGATCGGTGGCGTGGTGGTGGCGCCCAAGGCCAGCGAGCTGATCCTGCCGATCACGATGGCGGTGGAGAACCATCTGACGGTCAACCAGCTCGCCTACACGATCACGATCTATCCGTCGTTGTCCGGATCGCTGACCGAGGCGGCCCGTCAGTTGATGTTGCACGAGCCGGAGTAGCGGGACCGGGTCCGCCGCCGTCGGGCCCGGCATCGACGTCGCCGGTGGCCGGCGCGGGTCCGTGGGTGTCGTCGTCCGAGGTGCCCGTACGCCGGCCGGCGAGCACCGTGAGCGCCCAGCCGAGGGTGGCGAAGGTGCCGGCCGCCGCGGTGGCCACCAGCGCCAGCCGCCAGCCCGATCCGGCGACGGCGGTGCCGCCCAGGTTGCCCACCAGGCCGCCGTAGCCGGCCCAGCCGAGCGCCGCCAGCGCCTCGAAGCCCAGGAACGATCGGACCGGATACCGGGTCCGACCGGCGTGGAAGCAGGCGGTCATCCGGCCGCCCGGCACGAACCGGCACACCAGCAGCGTCAGTGGCCCGGGGCGGCGTAGCACCCCGGCGAGTCGGGTGGCCCGGCCGCGCCGGACGTGCCGGGGCCGGTAGCCGCCGGGTTCGCCGTGCGGTCGGGCCCGGCCGAGCAGGTAGCAGCAGAGGTCGCCGGCGATCACGCCGACCGCGGCGACGGCGATCGTCGAGGGCAGGCTCAGCTGGCCGTACGCGGTGAGCGCGCCCGCGGTGATCATCAGCGCCTGGGTGGGCACCAGCGGGACGAAGGCGTCCAGCACCAGCAGGCCGAGCAGCAGCAGGTACGCGTACATCGGCATGCTGGCAGTGCTCAGCAGTTCTGGCACGGTGGCCGCCTTCGGCGGGTACGGATGGCGTGTCTCGATGGTGGACCGTCGTCCTTCGCCCGATCGACCGGCCCACCTGGAGGTGACGCCGGACACGCGTCCCCATGCCACCCAAGCGCGGCGTCGAAACCGCCGTCGCGGGTAGGCGGCGCGTCCCTCGACCGGCGTACCGTGGGGGCAGGTGCGCGCGGGCGACGGCGGGTCCCCCGTTTCGGACGTCGCTGACGCGCCCCGGGCCGTCGGCGGGTCCCGCGCCGGCGGCCCGCGCCACGGCCGTTCCGCGCCCGCCGTCTGTTCCGCGCCCGCGGTCTGTCCACGCTGCGACTCGACTCGACTCGACTCGACTCGGCCCGACCCGACCCGGCCCGGCCCGGCCCGACCCGACCCGGCCCGGCCCGGCCCGACCCGACCCGGCCCGGCCCGGCCCGGCCGTGCCAGCGTCGGCGGTCTCGGCTCAGTCCGCGCCCGAGCGGACGACGCGGAACCCCACGTCGTCGGTGTGGAAGGTCGGATGGCTGCGCCGCCGCACGGAGGCGCGGCAACTCCAGTGTTCGTCGAACCATCCGCCGCCGCGCAGCACCCGGTAGCTCCCGTACACCTCGGCGTCGTAGATGTCCCAGCACCAGTTCCACACGTTGCCCAGCATGTCGTACAGGCCCCACGGGTTGGGTCGCTTGCCGCCCACGTCGTGGATCCGCTCGCCGGAGTTGCCGCGGTACCAGGCGATCTCGTCAAGCGGGCCGTAGCGAGGTCCGGTGGTGCCGGCGCGGCAGGCGTACTCCCATTCGGCCTCGGTGGGCAGCCGGTAGCCGTCGGCGGAGGTGTCCCAGTCGACCCCTTCCCCGTCGGCGTGTGCGTGGTACACGGGGGTCAACCCCTCCCGGACCGACCGGGCGTTGCAGAACTGGATCGCGTCCCACCAGGACACGCTTTCGACGGGCAGCGCATCACCCCGGAACGCACTCGGGCGTTCCCCGGTAACCAGCTCGTACTCGGTCTGGGTGACCGGATGGACCGCGATCCGGTACGGCCGCAGCTCGACCGTCCAGCTGCGCTGGGTCCGCCGGTCCGACAGCGTCACCCGCCCCGCCGGGATGCTGATCATCGCTCACCAATCCAACCTGTGCGGATCATGGACACGTACCGTCGTATCCGAACGGAAAGTGTCCATGATCTGTGCGCGGCGGGCCGCCACGGGTCTCGGCCTATCCGCGGTAAATGCCTTGCGACGGGATACCCGGCCGCCTAGCGTCCGGGACATGGTTAACGCGGCAATGGTCACGACGACGCCGGGAATCCCCGGCGTGCCGCGCTGACGCATCCGTCACACAGGCCCCGGGACGATCCGTTCCGGGGCTTCGTCGTTCTCTCGACCGGGGCGCGGATCCGGAGCGGGGCCGGCAGCGCGCGGGACGCGCGGGTCGGCTGCTCCGGGCGTACCCGAAGGAGAACATGATGATCGACCACCGCAAGCTCGGCCGCGAGCTGGGCCTGTTCCACAGCGATCCGCTGAGCGGCGCCGGCCTGCCGATCTGGCTGCCGGCCGGCGCGGCGGCCCGGCACGCCGTCGAGGAGTACGTCCGGGAACTGGAACGCCGGGCCGGCTACCAGCACGTCTACTCGCCACCGCTGGGTAGGCGGGAACTCTTCGAACTCTCCGGACATCTGGGCTACTTCACCGACGACATGTTCCCCGGCATGCGGCTGTCGGAGGACGACGAACTGCTGCTGCGGCCGGCGCTCTGTCCACACCACGCGTTGGTGTACCGGGCGCGCGGCCGGTCCTATCGCGAGTTGCCGCTGCGGATCGCCGAGATCGGCGGCCAGTACCGCTCGGAGCGCTCCGGCGTGCTCGGCGGCCTGAGCCGGGTCCGGGCGATGAACCTGAACGACTCGCACAACTTCTGCGCCCTCGACCAGGTCGGGGCGGAGGTGGCCGAGGTGCTCGACCTGATCCGGCAGGCCCACGCCGCGCTCGGGGTGCGGCCCGCCGGGTTCCGGCTGTCGCTGCGCGGGCCGGGGGAGAAGTACGTGGGCGACGACGACCAGTGGCGCCGGGCGGAGGACCTGCTGCGGGCCGCGTTGGCCGGCTCCGACTACGAGGAGGGGCCCGGGGAGGCGGCGTTCTACGGTCCGAAGATCGACATACAGGTCGTGGACGCGGCGGGTCGGGAGCAGACCCTGTCCACCGTGCAACTCGACTTCGACAAGCCGGAACGGTTCGACCTGTCCTACGTCGACTCCGCCGGCGGCCGGCAGCGTCCGGTGATGGTGCACCGCAGTCTCGTGGGGAGCATGGAACGGCTGTTCGCGTACCTGATCGAGGAGCATGCCGGCGCGTTCCCGGCGTGGTACGCCCCGGTGCAGGTGGTGGCGTTGCCGGTGGGGCCGGAGCAGGTCGACGCCGCCGCCGGATTCGTGCGGGAGTGCGTCGCCGCCGGGCTGCGTGCCGAACTCGCGGTCGACGGCTCGCTCGGTGCCCGGATCCGGCGGGCGGCAAAGGTGCCACACCTCGCGGTGCTGGGTGCCCGGGAGGTGGACGCGGGGGAGGTGGCGCTGCGGTTGCGGGACGGCCGGAACCTGCCGCCGATGCCGGTCGCCGAGGCCCGCCGTTTCATCACCGCCGCCACCACTCCCGCCTAACCCCGCCCCACCCCCTGACCCTCCCCGCGATCTTGAAGTTTGGGCTGGCTATTCGCGTCTTTCGCCGCTTATTCCGGAGCCGCAACTACAAGATCTGCGGGGAGCGAGGCCCTAGGGGCCGATCGGGGCCTTGGGGCGTACCTCCGTGGTTTCCGTGTCGCTCTCACCCGAGCCGCCTTCGGCCGAGCCGCCCGCGCGGCGTGGGCCGCCCGGCGTGACGCCGGGCACCGCCCCGGCCGGCACCGCCCCGGCCGGCACCGCCCCGGCCGGTCCCCCTCCGGTCGGCAGTTCGGCGTCGAGATCGACCGCGGCCTGGGTGAACTGGGCCTGGTACAACCGGTGGTAGGCGCCCCGCGCGGCGAGCAGTTCGTCGTGCGTCCCCTGCTCCACGATCCGGCCCTGCTCCATCACCAGGATCAGGTCGGCGTCGCGGATGGTGGAGAGCCGGTGCGCGATCACGAAGCTGGTCCGGTCGGTTCGCAGGGCCGCCATCGCGTGCTGGAGCAACACCTCCGTGCGGGTGTCCACCGAACTGGTCGCCTCGTCGAGGATGAGCAGCGCGGGGTCGGCGAGGAAGGCCCGGGCGATCGTGATCAGTTGCCGCTCGCCGACGCTGACGTTGTTGCCCTCCTCGTCGATCACGGTGTCATAGCCCTCTGGGAGGCTGCGTACGAACCGGTCCACGAACGTCGCCCGGGCGGCCGCGAGGATCTGCTCCTCGCTCGCCTCGGGATTGCCGTACGCGATGTTCTCCCGGATCGTCCCACCGAACAGCCAGGCGTCCTGCAGCACCATGCCGATCGTCCCGCGCAACTCGTCCCGGCGCATGGCGGTGATGTCGACACCGTCCAGCGTGATCCGGCCGGCGTCCAGTTCGTAGAACCGCATGATCAGGTTGACCAGGGTGGTCTTGCCCGCGCCGGTCGGACCGACGATCGCCACCGTGTGGCCCGGCTCGGCGACCAGCGAAAGGTCCTCGATCAACGGCTTGTCCGGCTCGTACCGGAACGAGACGCGCTCGAACTCCACCCGGCCGTGCGGGTCGCTCACCCGGGCCGCGACGCTCGGGTCGGGACGCTGTTCGCCGGCGTCCAACACGGCGAACACCCGCTCCGCGGAGGCCACCCCGGACTGGAGCAGGTTCGCCATCGAGGCCACCTGGGTCAGCGGCTGGGTGAACTGCCGGGAGTACTGGATGAACGCCTGCACCTCACCGAGGGTCATCGCCCCGGAGGTCACCCGCAGCCCGCCGACGACCGCGATCGCCACGTAACTGAGGTTCCCGATGAACATCATCGCCGGCATGATGATTCCCGACACGAACTGGGCACCGAAGCTGGCCCGGAACAGCTCCTCGTTCTTGTCGGCGAAGGCCGCCTCCACCTCCCGCTGCCGGCCGAAGACCTTCACCAGTTCGTGCCCGGTGTACGCCTCCTCGATCTGGGCGTTCAACGCCCCGGTGTGCGTCCACTGCGCGATGAACTGCTTCTGCGAGCGCTTCGCGATCCGCTGCGTGACCAGCACCGACAACGGCACGGCGACCAGCGCGATAAGCGCCAGCAACGGGGACACCACGAACATCATCACGAGTACGCCGACCACGGTGAGCAGCGACGTGAGCAACTGGCTCAGGGTCTGCTGGAGACTCTGCCCGACGTTGTCGATGTCGTTGGTGACCCGACTGAGCAACTCGCCGCGCGGTTGCCGGTCGAAGTACGGCAACGGCAGGCGGTTGAGCTTGTCCTCGACGTCCGCCCGCAGCCGCAGGATGGCCCGTTGCACCACTCCGGTGAGCAGGTAGCCCTGCCACCAGCCGAGCAGGCTGGATACGACAAACAGGCCGAGAGCCAGCGCCAGCACCTGGGACAGCAGGGGAAAGTCGATCCCGACCCCGGGCACCACGTGCATCCCGGAGAGCATGTCGGCGAACGTGCCGTTGCCCGACACCCGAGCGCCTTCGGCGGCCTGCTCCGCGGTCGTCCCCGGCGGCAGCTGCTTGCCGATGACGCCGGAGAAGATGATGTCGGTGGCCCAGCCGAGGACCCGTGGCCCGATGACGCTGAGGCCCACGCTGATCACCGCGAGGCCGATGATGACGACCAGGCTCAGCCGGTACGGCGCGAGCAGGCCGAGCAGCCGTCGGGCCGACGGGCCGAAGGTCATCGGCTTCTCGGTCGGCATCCCGGCGCTCATCCAGTGGCCGCGCCGCGCCTGCGTACCGGCCTCCGGAAGGCGCCTCGGCGTGGCTTCGTCGGTGCGTTCGGTGCGTTCGCTCATGCCGGGCTGGCTGGGCATGGGCTCACGGCCCTCGCTTCGCTCGGTGCGTTCGCTCATGCCGGGCTGGCTGGGCATGGGCTCACGGCCCTCGCTTCGCTCGGTGCGTTCGCTCATGCCGGGCTGGCTGGGCATGGGCTCACGGCCCTCGCTTCGCTCGGTGCGTTCGCTCATGCCGGCACCGCCGTGGTCTGCTGGGACGCCACGATCTCGGCGTACGTTGGACAACTGTCGAGCAGTTCGTCGTGCCGGCCGCGGCCCACGATGGCGCCGTCCTCCAACACGATGATCTGGTCGGCGTCGATGATCGTGGAGACCCGCTGCGCGACGATCACCACCGTGGCGTCGGCGGTAACCGGTGCCAGGGCGGCCCGCAGCCGGGCGTCCGTGCCCAGATCCAGGGCCGAGAACGAGTCGTCGAACAGGTAGATCTCCGGTCGGCGGACCAGGGCCCTGGCGATCGCCAGGCGTTGTCGCTGCCCGCCGGAAACGTTGGTGCCGCCCTGGGCGATCGGCGCGTTCAGTCCCTCCGGTAGCGCCGCGACGAAGTCGCGGGCCTGAGCGACCGTCAGCGCCGCCCACAGTTCCTCGGCGGTGGCGTCCGAGTTGCCGTACCGGAGGTTGCTGGCGATCGTGCCGGTGAACAGGTACGGCCGTTGCGGCACCAGCCCGATGCGGCGCCACAACACTTCCGGGTCCAGGTCGCGGACGTCCACTCCGTCGACAAGCACCTGACCGCGGGTGGTGTCGAAGAGCCGGGGTACCAGGGAGACGAGTGTGGTTTTCCCGGCGCCGGTGCTGCCGATGATCGCGGTGGTCTGCCCGGCGGTGGCCCGGAACGAGATGTCCCGCAGCACCGGGGCGACCGCGCCGGGGTACTGGAACTCCACGCCACGCAGTTCGAGTTCGCCGTGACCGGTGACATCGGTGACCGGCCGGCTGGCCGGGACGACCGAGGACCTCGTGTCCAGCACCTCGGTGATCCGTTCTGCGCAGACCGCCGCGCGCGGCACCATCATCATCATGAAGCTGGCCATCATGACCGCCATCAGGATCTGCATCAGGTAGGCGAGGAAGGCGGTCAGCGCGCCGACCTGGATCTGGCCGGCGTCGACCCGGCCCGCCCCAAACCACAGCACCGCGATGCTGGAGGTGTTGAGCACCAACATCACTACTGGGAAGATCAGGGCCATCAACCGGCCGGTACGCACGGCGGTGGCGGTCAGTTCGGCGTTCGCGACGCCGAAACGCTCCGTCTCGTACGGCTCCCGGACGAATGCCCGGACCACCCGGATGCCCATGATCTGCTCGCGCAGCACCCGGTTCACCGTGTCGATTCGGGTCTGCATGAGCCGGAACTGCGGCATCATCTGCCGGATGATCGCGCCGATCGCGAGGGCCAGCACGGGCACGCTGATGACCATGAGCCAGGACAGGCCGAGGTCCTCACGGAGCGCCATGATCACGCCCCCGATCATCATGATCGGGGCGGCCACCAGCATCGTGCAGGACATCAGCACGAGCATCTGCACCTGCTGCACGTCGTTGGTGTTGCGGGTGATCAGGGACGGGGCACCGAACTGGGCCACCTCCCGGGCCGAGAACGTGCCGACGCGGCCGAAGATGGCGGCCCGTACGTCGCGGCCGAAGGCCATCGCGGTGCGGGCGCCGAGGTAGACGGCGGCGATCGAGCAGGCGATCTGCACCAGGCTTACCAGCAGCATCCAGCCGCCGGTGGTGACGATGTAGCCGGTGTCGCCGAGCGCGATGCCCCGGTCGATGATGTCGGCGTTCAGGCTCGGCAGGTAGAGCGACGCGATGGTGCCGACCAGTTGGAGCAGCACCACACCGGCGAGCGGCGCACGGTAGGGCCGAAGGTTGGTGCGCAGCAGGCGAGTCAGCACGGTTCACCGCCCGGCGTCCGCCCGCCCCGGAGATGTGCCTCGATCACTGTCGGGTCCTCTCCCTCGGAGGTGGCTTGGATCAGTTCGAGGAGGAACTCGCGGATCACGGCCGCCTTGGCCGGGTCGGCGTCGACCGAGGTGAGCGGCCGGTCGGTGGAGATGACGCCGAGCAGTTCCCGGGCGTGCCGTTCGCCCTCGCTGGTCAGCGCGAGATGCACCGCCCGCCGGTCGGCCGCGTCGCGGCGCCGCTCGACCAGGCCGCTGCGTTCCAGCGTGTCGACGATGCCGGTCAGTGTGGCCGGTCGGACGTAACAGACCTCGGCCATCCGCCGGTGTGTCATGTGCCCACCCTGGGCGAGGGTGAACAGCACGGACATCCCGGCGGGGGTCAGCCCGTGATGCTCGGCGAGGTATCGGCTCCAGCGTTGGGACATCAAGCGGGCGGCAAGGTCGATCAGCCGGCCGAGCGGAAAGTCCCGGGGGGTGAGCAGCTCCACGCGGCTAGATTAGCCCCCTCACCATTAGGGGCCAAACTAATATCCGACGACCACCGCCACAGCGGCGGCCAGGAATACCGCCTGGAGCAGGGTGCGCAGCGGCAGTGGCGTTACCGGACGGCCACCCAGGGTGAGGTGGCGGCGGGCCGCGGAGACGTTGGCCGGGAACATGGCGATCATGAGCAGGGCGAGCCCCCCGGCGGCGAGCCGGGCGGTGGCCGGGACTAGCAGCCCGGCCGCGCCGGCCAGTTCGAGTACGCCGGTGATCGTGACCAGCAGGTCGGGCCGCGGCATTCGGGGTGGCACCATGGCCACCAGGTCGTCCCGTCGGCCCACGAAGTGCGCCAGGCCGGTGACGACGAACATCACCGCCAGGCCGACCCGGAGGGCGGGGTGCCAGCCGTCCAGGGGATCGACACCGACCAGGCCCGCCAGCCGGGCCAGCAGGAATCCGCCGATCAGGGCGATGAGGGGTGCCATCGGGCCGCTCCATCCGTCGCGTCAATCTTGTCGCTGACAAGACTGGTCCGGATGACGCATCTTGTCAACGACAAGATATGGTGACGGGCATGACACCGCGTGCGTACCACCACGGAGACCTACGGCGAGCGGTGCTCGCGGCGGCGGTCGAAGCGGTCGAGGAAACCGGCGTCGCCGCACTCAGCCTTCGCGACCTGGCCCGCCGGGCGGGCGTGTCGCACGCGGCGCCGGCCCACCACTTCGGCGACAAGGCCGGGCTGCTCACGGCCCTCGCGGCCGAGGGCTTCAACCGGCTCGCCGAGAGGTTACGGTCGGCCGGGGACGACCTGCTCGCGGCCGGCATGGCCTATGTCGATTTCGCCGCCCGGCACCGGGCCCACTTCGAGGTGATGTTCCGGCCGGAGCTGTACCGGGCGGACGACCCCGAGGTCGTGGCCGCGCGGACCCGTGCCGGACAGGCGCTGCGGGCCCGGGTCGACGGCCTGGCCGGCGGCGACCCGGACCGGGACGCCCTCGCCGCCTGGTCCATCGCGCACGGGTTCGCGTCACTCTGGCTCGCCGGCGCGTTGCCGGAACCGGTAGGCCCCGATCCGGCGGTCGCCGCCCGGCCGGTCCTCCGCCGCCTCTTCGAATGAATGGACGTCCGGACGGCGCCGCCCGGCCCGACGAGAGGCGGGCCGGGCCGTCACCAACTCGTCGGCAGCGGCATCCCTTCGGTGTACCCGGCTGTGCTCTGCACCCCGACCAGCGCACGCTCGTGGAACTCGGCGAGGTTCGCCGCACCCGCGTAGGTGCAGGCGCTGCGGATCCCCGCGACGATCTCGTCGATCAGGTCCTCCACCCCCGGGCGGTGCGGGTCCAGGTGCATCCGGGCCGACGAGATGCCCTCCTCGAAGATCGCCTTGCGGGCCCGCTCGAACGGGCTGTCGTCGCCGGTCCGGGCACTGACCGCCCGTGCCGAGGCCATCCCGAAGCTCTCCTTGTAGCGGCGGCCGTCCGGATCGACGTACAGGTCACCGGGGGACTCGTAGGTGCCGGCGAACCAGGAACCGATCATCACGTTGGACGCTCCGGCGGCCAGTGCCAGCGCCACGTCGCGCGGGTGGCGGACCCCGCCGTCCGCCCAGACGTGCCGGCCCACCCGGGCCGCCTCGGCGGCGCACTCCAGCACGGCGGAGAACTGCGGCCGGCCCACCCCGGTCATCATCCGGGTGGTGCACATCGCGCCGGGGCCGACGCCGACCTTCACGATGTCCGCGCCGGCGTCAACCAGGTCCCGTACCCCGTCGGCGGTCACCACGTTGCCCGCGACGACCGGGACCGGCGGGTCGACCTTGCGGACGGCCCGCAGCGCCGAGATCATCCGTTCCTGGTGGCCGTGCGCCGTGTCGACGACGAGCGTGTCCACGCCGGCTTCGACAAGCGCGGCGGCCTTGCCCGTCACGTCGCCATTGATGCCGATGGCGGCCGCCACCCGCAACTGTCGGTCGCTGTCGAGCGCCGGCCGGTAGAGGGTGGCTCGCAGGGCGCCCTTGCGGGTCAGCACCCCGACCAGCCGACCGTCCGAGTCCACCACCGGAGCCAGCCGGCGCCGCCCCGCGGAGAGCCGGTCGAAGCCGGTTCGTGGATCGGCCTCGGCCGGTACGGTGTGCAGCTCGGTGGACATCACGTGTCGGAGCTGGGCGAACCGGTCCTCACCCTCGGTGTCCGCCTCGGTGACCACGCCGAGCGGCCGGCCGTCCGGGTCGATCACCACGACGGCGCCGTGTGCGCGCTTGGGCAGTAGGTGGATTGCGTCACCGACGGTATCCGTCGGCCCGAGGGTGATCGCGGTGTCGTGCACCAGGTGCCGGCGCTTCACCCAGGAGATCACCTCGGCCACCACGTCGATCGGGATGTCCTGCGGCAGCACGGTCAGCGCGCCGCGCCGGGCCGTCGTCTCGGCCATCCGGCGCCCGGCGACCGCCGTCATGTTGGCGACCACCAGCGGGATCGTGGTGCCGGTGCCGTCGGAGGTGGACAGGTCGACGTCGAGCCGGGACCCGATCTCGGAGCGGGCCGGGGCCATGAAGACGTCGCTGTAGGTCAGATCGTGCGCGGGAGCCGCGCCGGAGATGAACCGCACCCGGCCATCATCGCCGGTCGGCACCGGACTCGCTCTGCGATGGTTAGGTATCCCACGTCAACCGACGAGCAGTGACACGGCGAGTGCCGCCATCAGCACCGCGATCACGCCGTCCAGCACCCGCCACGCCGCGGGCCGGGCAAGCACCGGCGCCAGCCGGTGGGCGCCGACGCCGAGCGCGGTGAACCACACCGCGCTGGCCAGCGCCGAGCCGACGCCGAACAACCAACGGTACGGGTGCCGCTGGGCCACCGAGCCGATCAGCAGCACTGTGTCCAGGTAGACGTGCGGGTTGAGATAGGTGAAGGCCAGGCAGGTCAGCAGCGTCGCACGCAGCGCGGCGGGGGGCCGGTCCGCGGGTACGAGAGAGGTGGGGCGCAACGCCCGGCGGGCGGCCAGTACCGCGTACCCGGCGAGGAAGGCCGCGCCCAGCCAGCGGACCGCGAGCATCGCGGTGGGCCGCTCCGTCACCAGCGCACCCAACCCGGCGATGCCCACCGATATCAGCAGGGCGTCGGAGACCGCACAGGTCAACACCACCGGCAGCACGTGTTCCCGGCGCAGTCCCTGACGTAGGACGAAGGCGTTCTGGGCGCCTATCGCCACGATCAGGGCGAGCGTCACCGAGAAGCCGGCGACCATCGAATTGATCATGAGTTGGGTACGGGGTGGGTCACGAGGCGACGGTAGGCCGGTCCGCCATCGCATTCCAGCTAACCTTTCTATGGGTCATTAAGCTGAGCTTATGGTTGACCTTGACTCCAGTCAGCTCCGCACCCTCGCCGTGGTGGTGGCGGAGGGCAGCTTCGAGGCCGCCGCTCAGGCCCTGCACGTCACCCCCTCGGCGGTCAGCCAGCGGATCAAGGCGCTCGAAGCGGCCGTCGGTCAGGTGTTGGTCCGCCGTTCCCGGCCATCCCGGGTGACCGACGCCGGCAAGCCGCTGCTCCGGCTCGCCGGACAGTTCGCACTCCTCGAACGGGAGGCGCTGGACGCCGCCAGGATCGCGCCGGCCGGGGGTCCCGACTGGACCAGGGTGGCCCTCGTGGTGAACGCCGACTCCCTCGCCACCTGGTTTCTCGACGCGTTGGCCCGGCTACCGGCGGAGCCTCGGCTCGCCTTCGAGATTCACACCAACGACGAGGGGCACACGGCGGAACTGCTGCGGGACGGCACGGCGATGGCGGCGGTCACCGCGGAGAGCGAGCCCGTGCAGGGCTGCCGGGTCGAACGGTTGGGTGCCATGCGGTACCTCGCCGTGGCCGCGCCGGCGCTGGCCGACCGGTACTTCGCGGACGGATTGACCCCCGACGCCCTCGCCGCCGCGCCGGTGATGGTCTACGACCGGCGGGACCAGACGCAGCACCGGTTCATCCGGGCGGTGACGGGCCGCCTGCTGGATCCCCCGGTGCGGTACGTCCCGTCAGTCCCCGGCTTCAGCGAGGCGATCCGGCTGGGCCTGGGCTGGGGGTTGGTCCCGGAAGCCCTGGCCCGCCCGGACCTGGCCGGTGGGCGGTGCGTCGACCTCGCTCCCGGCCGGCACGTCGACGTGCCGCTGTACTGGCAACACTGGCGGCTGGACTCGGTGGTGCTGCGCTCCCTCGCCGACGCGGTCCGGGAAGCGGCGGCGGTCGCCCTCAGGTGATTGCGCAGATGGCGGCGCCAGCGGTGATGACGGCGCCGACCTCGGCACTCAGGCCACCCACCACACCGCCCTTGTGCGCGTGCAGCGGCTGCTCCATCTTCATCGCCTCCAACACCACCACCAGGTCGCCCTCGGCCACCGTGTCACCCTCGGCCACGGCGATCTTGACGATGGTGCCCTGCATCGGCGAGGTCAACGTGTCACCGCCGGCCGCCGCCCCCGCCTTCGAACCCCTGCCACGCCGGGCCGGCTTCCGGGCGCCGGGGGCGCCTCCGGGGCCGGCCACGGTGGTCGTACCGGCGCCGAGGCCCGCGGGAAGGGTGACCTCCAGCCGCTTGCCGCCAACCTCGACCACCACGGTCTCGCGCTCCGCCGGCGCGTCGGCCCCACCCGCGCCCCCGGTGTACGCCGGCACGGTGTTGGCGAACTCGGTCTCGATCCACCGGGTGTGCACGGCGAACGGCGCACCGGTGAACGCCGGGTCGCGAACCACCAGCCGGTGGAACGGCAGCGCCGTGGCCATGCCCTCGACCACCATCTCGTCCAGCGCCCGGCGGGCCCGCTCCAGCGCCTCGGTACGGGTTTCGCCGGTAATGATCACCTTGGCCAGTAGCGAGTCGAAGTTGCCGCCGATGACGTCTCCGGCGGAGATGCCGGTGTCCACCCGGACCCCGGGGCCGGTCGGCAGCCGCAACTCGGTCACCGTGCCGGGGGCAGGCAGGAAGTTGCGGCCCGGGTCCTCGCCGTTGATCCGGAACTCGATCGAGTGACCTCGCGGCGTCGGGTCGGCGCCGAGCCGGAGTTTCTCCCCGTCGGCGATCCGGAACTGTTCGCGGACCAGGTCGATCCCGGCGGTCTCCTCGGTGACCGGGTGTTCCACCTGGAGGCGGGTGTTGACCTCCAGGAACGAGATGGTGCCGTCGGCGCCGACCAGGTATTCCACGGTGCCCGCACCGTGGTAGCCGGCCTCGCGGCAGATCGCCTTGGCGCTGTCGTGGATCTGTCCCCGCTGCTCGTCGGTGAGGAACGGCGCCGGCGCCTCCTCGACCAGCTTCTGGTGCCGGCGCTGCAACGAGCAGTCCCGGGTGCCGACCACCACGACGTTGCCGTGCTGGTCGGCCAACACCTGCGCCTCGACGTGCCGCGGCTTGTCCAGGTAACGCTCGACGAAGCATTCGCCCCGACCGAACGCGGCCACCGCCTCCCGGGTGGCCGACTCGAACAGCGCCGGGATCTCCTCCATCGTCCGGGCCACCTTGAGCCCGCGACCGCCGCCACCGAACGCGGCCTTGATGGCGACCGGCAGGCCGTGGTCGACGGCGAACGCGATCACCTCGTCCGGGCCACCCACCGGGTCCGGGGTGCCGGGTACCAGTGGCGCGCCGGCCCGCTGCGCGATGTGCCGCGCGGTCACCTTGTCACCCAGGTCGCGGATCGCCTGCGGGGTGGGGCCGATCCAGGTGAGACCGGCGTCGATCACCGCCTCGGCGAAGTCGGCGTTCTCGGACAGGAAGCCGTAACCGGGGTGTACGGCGTCGGCGTCGGCCCGGGCGGCGACGTCCAGCAGTTTGTCGATCCGGAGGTACGTGTCGGTGGCCGAGTCGCCGCTCAGCGCGTACGCCTCGTCGGCCAGGGTGACGTGCAACGCGTCCCGGTCGGAGTCCGCGTACACGGCCACGCTGCTCAGCCCAGCGTCCCGGCAGGCGCGGATGACCCGTACGGCGATCTCGCCCCGGTTGGCGATGAGTACCTTGCGCACGGCGGGGGTTCCCCTTCTTCCGGCGAGGAGTGGACGTTACTGCCCGGGAGTGTATCGGTCTACTTGATCAACTTAACGATGGCTCGGTGTGATCTGAACGGGATGCGTCATCGGTGACCGTCATTATTCGTGGAGTTCGCCCCGGGGTGGACGGGTCGTTCCGCCGGTCGGGGTGACTTGCGGAGCGGATTGGCGGGCGCTACGGTATTTGCATGTACATGCAGTCGTCCTCCGGTGAGACCCCGGTCAGTGATGCCGGCCTGAGTGCCGCGTGGTCACGGGTCGCCGCGTTCGCTTCCGCGGTCGACGCCGACCTGGACAGGTGGCTCGCGGATGCGTACCGGGTCGGGCTCACGGAGTTCCGCGCCCTCGCCCTCCTCGGTCAGGCGACGGACAAGGAGTTGCGGGTCAATGACCTCGCGCAGCGGGTCGGGTTGAGTCAGAGTTCGGTGACCCGGTTGGTGAGCCGCCTGGAGGCGAAGGGGCTCGCGCGTCGGGACCTCTGCCCGGATGACGGGCGTGGTGTCTACGCGGTCCTCTCCGGGGAGGGTGAGACGTTGCTGCGTGAGGTGCGGGAGCCCTACGAGCGGCGGGTTCGGGAGCTGTTGAGTCAGGCGTCCGGGCATTTTCCGCACCTCGACCTGGGGCAGCTCGGCCTCGCTCTCGGTGCGGTCAGGGCCCTCGTCGCGGACTGACTGCCAGGGTCCGTGGTGGCGGGTTCGCGACCACGCGCTCCTATACCTGCATGTACATGCATTGGAATTCCCATCGGAAAGGGCGCCATGGACTCGAAAGGAAGACCATCATGAGCTGGCTCTACCTGGGCATCGCCGTCATCTTCGAAGTCGCCGTAGGCATCCTCGCCAGCAAGGCGCAGGGCTTCACGAAACCAGGCTGGACGATCGGCACCCTGGTCAGCGGTGCGATCGCCACCTTCTTCCTCAGCCTCGCGCTGCTCACCTTCGACGTCGGCGTCGGCTATGCCATCTGGACCAGCGTGGCCGGGGTCGGGATCGTCATCGTCGGCGCGCTCTTCCTCAACCAGCGCCTGAACTGGAAGAAGGCCCTCGGCATCGCCGTGGTCATCGCCGGCGTCGTCGGCCTCCAGCTCAGCGGAGCAGCGTGAACCGTCGCACCCCCACCAACCTGAAAGGACGAGATGCGATGACCACCACCGCGAACACCAGGAAGGCCGGCCCCTGGCTGGTGCTGCTGTTGGCCGGAGCCTTCGAGGTCGGCTACGCGCTCAGTGTGGCGGGCAGCGAGGGCTTCACCATCCTCGGATGGTCGATCTCCGCCGCCATCTTCTTCCTGCTGACCCTGTTCTGCCTCAGCGTCGCCCTCAAGGCGATCGACGTCGGCATCGGCTACGCCGTCTGGGCCGGTATCGGCGCCGTCGGCGCGGCACTTCTCGGACCGGTCTTCTTCGACGAGGTGCTGAGCCCGGTCCGCGCCTCCTGGCTGGCCGTCATCATCGGCGGGGTCGTCTGGCTCAAGCTCGCCGACAGCCCGCGGAGCCGGCGGAGTCCGGCCGAGGTGACGGCGTAGCGCCCGTCCCGACAGGAAGGGCGGTTGTCCCCGCTGCCGGCGCGCGGCACCGCGCGCCAGCAGCGGGGACAACCGCCCGCTACTCAAATTTGGCTATTACGCTTGACGGGTGTCTGCCACCCGAATGATGATCCTCGGCCTGGTCAAGTGGATGCAG
Source organism: Plantactinospora sp. GCM10030261 (assembly GCF_042666615.1). NCBI lineage: Bacteria > Bacillati > Actinomycetota > Actinomycetes > Micromonosporales > Micromonosporaceae > Plantactinospora > Plantactinospora sp. GCM10030261. Next base: position 101,759 of record NZ_JBHTDD010000014.1, on the reverse strand, counting down.
CCGGTGCACGGCTACGACGTGCGCCGTGAGCTGCTGAGCTGGAACGCCGACAAGTGGGCAAATGTCCAGCCCGGTTCGATCTATCACGCGCTGCGCAAACTGACCGAGGAGGAACTGCTGCGCGCGGTCGCGACCGAGCAGGTCGGCGCCCGGCCGGCGCGGACCACGTACGAGATCACCAACAAGGGCATCGACGCGTTCGAGGGGATGCTCCGGGAACTGTGGTGGGAGTTGCGCCAACCGGCTGACCCGTTTCTCGCCGCGTTCTCCTTCCTGCCCGTGCTGCCTCGGGAGGAGGCGGTGGCCGCATTACGTAACCGGGCCCGGATGCTCGCCGCCAGCGTGGCTTCCGTACAGGCGTCGGTGGAGTCGTTCTGGATTCAATCGAAGCCAACCAATGTCGCCTGGATGATGGAGTTGTGGATCGCGCGGGGTGAGGCCGAGGCGGCCTGGTGCGAGCGGGTCGCCGACCAGATCGAGGCGGGAGTGTCGTACCTGCCTGTTGAACTGTCACCGGGCGAAGGCTGGGCCGGTTGGCGGGACCAGGTGCGCCAGGGCGCGACGGCCGAGGGGCCGGGTGCCGCCGACGGCCCGGCTTCCGGCGCCGGGGGCGCGAACGCCGACAGCTCCCGCTGATCCAGTTCAACCGTTAATATTCAAGCTTGACCAACGAAGCTATATCGCGTTAGCGTGCTCCGCGACGCGATTGGGGTTGGGCGCCACTGGCGTGGCCCCGGGATCACCGTCGACCCCGACGGCCGTCAGGAGCGGCCCGGCGGTGTCGACGAATGCGGCCAGCGACCGGCGCCGGCCCGGCCAGACCAGGAGCAGAGATGATCGAGACCAAAGGGCTGCGGAAGTCGTTCCGCTCCCGGCAGGGACGGGAAAAGAAAGAGGTGGAGGCCGTCCGCGGCGTCGACCTGCTGGTGCGGGAAGGGGAGATCTTCGGCTTCCTCGGACCGAACGGTGCAGGCAAGACCACCACCCTGCGGATGCTCGCCACCCTGATCGAACCGGATGGTGGCGAGGCCGTCATCGCCGGCGCCAACCTGCGTACCGACCCGGCCGAGGTACGCCGCCGGATCGGTTACGTCGCCCAGGGCGGCAGCACCTGGGACGACTCGACCGCCCGTGAGGAACTGGTGCTCCAGGCCCGGATGTACGGACTGGGCAAGGCGGAGGCCCGGGAACGAGCCGACCGGGCCCTGGCCGCCTTCCAGCTCAGCGAGTACGCCGACCGCAAGTGCAAGACCTACTCGGGTGGGCAGCGGCGGCGGGTGGACATCGCGCTCGGCATCATCCACGAGCCGCGCATCGTCTTCCTGGACGAGCCGACCACCGGGCTCGACCCACAGAGCAGGGCACACATGTGGGACGAGATCCGCCGGCTCCGCGCCGAAGGCATGACGGTCTTCATCACCACGCACTACCTCGACGAGGCCGACGCGCTGTGCGACCGCATCGCGATCATGGATCACGGCGAGATCGTCGCCGAGGGCACGCCGGCCACGCTCAAGCGGGAGATCTCCGGGGACATCGTCGAGATCGGCATCCGGGGGCAGGCGGCACGCGGCGCTGAGGTGCTGGACACCCAGCCGTACGTGACCAAGTTGGAGACACCCGACGAGGGCGGCCTGCGGCTGTTCGTCGACGACGGGGCGGTCGCCATTCCGCAGATCCTGCGCGCGTTGGACGGCGCCGGGATCGAGCTTGAGACGATCGGCCTGCACCGGCCCAGTCTCGACGACGTGTTCCTCACCAAGACCGGCCGCTCCCTGCGGGAAAGCTGAAAGGCACCGATCATGAAACTCGCCCGGGACACCTGGCTGATCTTTCAGCGGCAGATCATGCTGTTGCTGCGCAACCCCGTCTGGATCTTCGTCGGCGTCTTCCAGCCGGTGATGTACCTGCTCCTCTTCGCGCCGCTGCTCAAGCCGGCGCTGGCTCCCCTCGGCGCGACCACGGACGCGGAGACCTACCGCATCTTCGTGCCCGGTCTGCTGGTGCTGCTGGCCATCTTCGGCGGCCTCTTCCAGGGCTTCGGACTGATCGCCGAGCTGCGCGCCGGAGTCATCGAGCGGTCCCGGGTCACCCCGGTCAGCCGGTTCGCCCTGCTGCTCGGCCGTTCCCTGCGCGACGTCGTCTCGCTGCTGGCCCAGGCAGTGATCATCACGCTGCTGGCACTCGCCTTCGGGCTGCGTGTCCACCTCGGAAACCTGCTGCTGGCGTACCTGCTGCTGGCCCTCATCGCGCTGATGACCTCGGCCGTCTCCTACGCGGTCGCCCTGATCACCAAGAGCGAGGACGCCCTCGCCCCGCTGATGAACACCGTCGCGCAGCCGGTCCTGCTGCTCTCCGGCATCCTGCTGCCGCTCGCCTTCGCACCGACATGGCTCCAGCGGATCGCCGACTGGAACCCGTTCTCCTGGGCGGTCGACGGCGCCCGCGCGCTGTTCGCGGGCGACATCGGAGACAACTCGGTGTGGCAAGGGCTGGTCGTGGTGGGCGTTATCGCGGTGCTGGCCGTGGTCTGGGCCGCCCGGGAGTTCGCCCGCAGCGTCCGCTGAACCGCGCAGCGTCCGTCGCCTCCGCGCCGCTGCTCGCCCGGGTCTCCGGCATCGCGGCCAGCGGCGCCTCGCTGACGATCCGCTCACATCGGAGGGTGGGCACGGCTTCGCCACTTGTAGCGTCGGGCCGTGCCCCGCCTCGTCCACGACCGGACCACCTGGTTGGCCTACGCCCAACTCGGCGTCTGGGGTTACTTCCTCTACGGCTTCGGCCCCGTGGTGCCGTTGCTGCGCGACGAACAGGGCACCACGGCCGCCGTCGCGGGCCTGCACAGCACCGCCATCGCGGCCGGTGCGTTGCTCGGCGGATTCCTCTTCGCGCCGCTGGTCAACCGCCTCGGCCGGGGCGGCACCGGCTGGCTCGGCCTGGCCGGTGTCATGGTGGGCGTGGTCGCGCTGACCGCGCTGCGACCGCTGCCGGCCACGCTGACCTCGGTGGCCGTGACAGCCACCTTCGGAATGCTGGTGGTCAACGGAGTGGTCGCCACCCTCGCCAGCCGCCACGGACCGGCCGCGCCGGCCGCGATCAGCGAGGCCAACGCCGCCTGCGCGGGCATGGGGCTCCTCGCCCCGCTGGTCGTCGGGATCACCGTCGGCACCGGCCCGGGCTGGCGGGCGGCGATCGCCGTCGAGGTCGGGCTCATCGTGGCGGTCGCGCTGGTCGCCCGCGTTTTCCGGGTACGCCCCCCGCGGCCCGCCCCCGCTGTCGCGGCTGCCGCCGGCAACCCGCCGGCGTCCGCCCCCGCTGTCGCGGCTGTCGCCGGCAACCCGCCGGGCCGGTTGCCCCGGCCGTACTGGATCGCTTGGCTGCTCATGTCCGCCACCGGCTCCATCGAGGTGTGCCTGTCCCTGTGGGCGGCGCTGGAACTACGGGACAACGCGAGCATGTCGCCCGGCGGCGCATCCGCGGCGCTGTCCGCGATCGTCGGCGGGATGTTCCTCGGCCGGTTATTGGGCGGCCGGGTCGCGCTTCGGGTGGCACCGGTCCCGCTGCTGTTGGCGGCCCTGCTGGTGTCGCTGTCCGGGTTCGCCCTGTTCTGGACGGCCCCGTCGGCCGGGGTGGCGGTGGCCGGGCTGCTGGTGCTCGGCCTGGGCAACGCGCTGCATTACCCGCTGGCCATCGCCATCGCCATGGCCAGCGCCAAAGATCACGCCGACCGGGCCGCCGGTTACGCGTCGTACTCGATGGCGGTGGGGTTCGGTCTCGCCCCGGTGCTCCTCGGCGGGATAGCCGACGCCGTCGGGGTACACCTGGCGTTCCTGCTGCTGCCGGTCTTCATCGTGGCCGCGGCGCTGCTGGCCGGGCGGCTGCGCCGGATACCGCGACCGGCGGTCGCCGGGTCGCCGGTTGGCTGATCCACCGGCGCGGACGGCCCCTGTGGTCCGCTGGCGCGGACGGCCGGCTGATCTGCTGGCGCGGACGGCCCCTGTGGTCCGCTGGCGCGGACGGCCGGCTGATCTGCTGGTCAGCGCAACGCCTCGCGGCGCCTCATCCGGCAGACGTCGCCTGCTTCGGCGATGTCGCCTCACCCGGCGTCAGCGCCGACGGGCCAGCGTCATCCCGTCGGCGACCGGGAGCATCACCGCCTCGACCCGGTCGTCCCGGGCCACCGCGTCGTTGAAGTCGGAGATCACCCGGTCGGACTCGTCCTGTGGCGCCAGCACCCGGCCGCCGCGGAACACGTTGTCGACGCCGATCAGTCCGCCGGGACGCATCCGCGGCACCAGTTCAGCCCAGTACGCCGGGTAGCCGACCTTGTCGGCGTCGATGAACGCCAGGTCCAGATGCGGCTCGGTGGGCAACGCCCGCAGTGTCTCCAGGGCCGGCGCGATCCGCAGGTCGATACGGTCCTCGACACCGGCCCGTCGCCAGTACCGTCGGGCGATCGCGGTGTACTCGTCGGAGATGTCGCAACAGATCAGCCGGCCGTCCGCAGGCAGGGCGCGGGCGATGGCCAGCGCGGAGGTGCCGGTGAAGGTGCCAACCTCCACCGCGGTACGCGCTCCCACCAGACGGGTCAGGAAACCGAGCAGCGCCGCCTGTTCCGGGGACACCTGCATCTCGGCGTTCTCCGGCAAAACCGCGCGCGTCTCCGCGTACAGTTCCCGGGCCACCTCGTCAGGCGCCGAACCGTGCGCGACAAGATAGGAATGCAACTCGTCGGTGATGGGGACGGATCTGGTCGTCATGAGGGAACCGTAGCGCCGTCCTGAGCACGCATGGGTACCCCCGTCCACAGGTCGCTGACCCGAAGCCCGAAGTCGGCCAGCAAGGCGCGCAGCATGGGCAACGACAGGCCGATCACGGTGCCGGGATCGCCCTCGATCCGCTCGACGAACGGACCGCCGAGGCCGTCGATGCAGAATGCCCCGGCCACCTCAAGCGGCTCGCCGGTCGCCACGTACGCTGCGATCTCGGCGTCGTCCAGATCGCCGAAGTGCACCGTCGTCGCGGCGACCGCCTCCGCCCGGGCACCCGCCGGGTCGATCATGCAGTGGCCGGTGTAGAGAACCCCGCTGCGGCCTCGCATCGCGGCCCAGCGGCGGAACGCCTCCTCCGGGCTGGCCGGCTTACCGAGCACCTCACCGTCGAAGGCGAGCACCGAGTCACAGCCCAACACCAGGGTGCGGTACAGACCGTCGGCGCCCTCGTCACCGGCTCGCCCGGCGAGTGGCGTCCGGCCCTCGGCCCCCCATCCGGGGCGACTGATCCGCTCCACCACGGCCTCGGCCTTGAGCCTGGCGAGCTGGAGGCACAGGCGGTCCGGCTGGGACGTCACCACCTGCGACTCGTCGACGCCGCTGACAATGACCTCGGGGTCGATCCCGGCGGCACGCAGCAGCTTTCGGCGGGCCGGGCTGGCGGAGGCGAGCACGAAGCGGAGCGGGCTGGCATCAGGCACCCGCCCAACATACCGGCGGCCGGGCCGGCGCCGTCGCCGCGGTCGATCCGCCGCACGTGGTGCATGCCCCGTCCGGGACCGTGGTGCGATCCCTACCGGGCGTCGTCGTCGGGGGACCGTCGGCGCAGTCGGGGCACGAACAGGACCAGCGCCACCGCGACCGAGAGCAGCGCGGCCACCGAGACCACGATCCCGGTGAGAACCCGTTCGCCGGTGTCCCGCCGCGGTTCCCGCGCCGCGACGGACGGGCTGCCGGCGGTCGGGCTGTTTGCGTCGGGCGTCGGGTCCGCCGACCCGGAAGGCGCCAGCGGCGGTACGTCGGCGGTCAGCGCGGCCAGCAGGTTCAGCTCCCCGTAGCCGTACTCGGGGTCACGGCCCGGCAACCCGCGGTCGGTGGCGGTCGCGGTGAGCCGATGCACCACCTCGGCCGCCGACAGATCGGGAAACCGGCTGCGCACCAGGGCCGCCGCGCCGGCCACGATCGCGGTGGCGTCCGAGGTGCCGGTGCCCCGGCGGTACCTGCCGTCCCGACTGGTGCTGTAGATATCCACCCCGGGCGCGACAAGAGCCAACTGCGGACCGGTGACCGAGATCGACGCGCGGTTTCCGTTCCGGTCCGACGCCCCCACCGCCACCACACCCTCGTACGACGCAGGAAACCCCACGCTAGTGCTGTTGGGCCGATTACCAGCGGCAGCAACCACCACCGCATCAGCCTTGATTGCCGTATCCAGGGCTCTTATCTCTTCTACAGAAGACCCACCACCGAATGGCATGCAGATCACTTCGGTAACCCGTAGCGCAGCAATATTGATGGAGGTAGCCACCGCCTTCGAATCAGTAGTTTCTTCGCCAGCTGCTTCGGTATACCGGAGCGACAGGACTTTCGCCCCGGGCGCCACGCCTAGGGCGCCGGTGCCGGGTCCCCGTCCGTGGGCGGCGATCAGTCCGGCCATCCCGGTCCCGTGTCCGTCCGCGTCCTGCCGGCCGTCGCCGGTGCCGCCCGGGAACGTCTCCCGTCCGGGGAGCACGTTGTCGCGCAGGTCCGGGTGAGGATCCACGCCGGTGTCGATGACTGCGACGGTCACCCCGGCCCCGGTGCTGATCCGGTGGGCCTCCGCCACCCGCAGGTAGCGCAGGTGCCACTGGTCGTCGCGGATCCGGTCCGCCCGAGCCGGGGCGGCCGGGAGTACGATGAGCGCGGACGCACAGAGGGCAGCAATCAGCCGCCGGCCGCGCTCTCGGATCACTGGTCGAGGCCGATCGCCGGCCCCGGGTCAGCCCGCCTTGGCTCGGGAGGTGGATGGATCACCGGCGGCACCCCGCTCGCGGTCCGCCATTGGCGACTCGGACCCGAGCGCTGCCCGTCCGAACCGAGCGCGGCTGGGGGATACCCGAGCGGTGTAGGCGGGGAGCTGGACGGTCGACCAGCGGGCGTCGGGACCGTCGGACTGCCTAGAACGCCGCCAACCGGGTTGACCTGCCGGGCAGGGGCGGTCCCCGCGACCTGGGGGACTCCGCTGATCACGCCACCGGGCGGCAGCGCGCGGCCGGGACCGGAGCCCTCGCCGGCCGGCGTCCGCAGTGGGCCCGGCATCAACGACCCGACGGAGGGAGGTGTAACCACTGGTCGACTGCCTGTGGCGGGCGGCACGACCTGCGGCGGTACGACGGGAAGCTCATGGTTCATCGACGGCGCCGGGATGAACGGCCCGGAACTTGCCAGTCCGTAAGCACGTACCGAGCCTGTCATCATCGCGGGTTCGGACGCTCCAGTTAGAACTGGGCCGGAGCCTGGCGGGGTAGCCAGCCCGGCGGCGGTGACGGGCGCCTTGGCCGACCTCTGCGCGCCGGTCGGTACGGGCACTATCGGTGGTATGGACGGCGGCTCTGATTCGCCGTAAACGTCCGGGTTGGCTACATCGAATGACGGCCGTCTGTTGTACGTCGGAGGTTGGCGGATCTGGGACCGTGCCTGAGTCAGCTCACCACTGAGCGCGATCATCACATTCCGGGCCCGGTCGTTGAGTTGTTCCACCTCCGCCTCGGTCACCGGCGCCGGTCGCCAGGGGTGGTATCCGATGGCGGCCAACTCGGCCCGCTGCCGTTCGTACGTCTCCCGGGCGTGCCGCATCTCGACGTACTCCTGATGGATCTTCTCAAGCCTGTCGCGCGAGGCGGCGATGGCGCCGGTGGTGGCGGCGAGCACCGTGTAGTTGGCGCTGGCCACCTCGGCGGTCCGCGTCACGCTCTCGATGAGGTGGTCGAGCCGGGTCAGGTAGGCCCGCGCCGCCGGGCTTCGCTCCGGCGACCAGGCCCGCGCCACCGCCTCCCGGTATGACCGCAACCGGCCGACGTGCGACGAGGCCAACTCGGCGGTCCTGCGCCAGCCGGCCACCTGCCGCCACTGGGCGTCGGTCCGCTGGGGCTCCAGGATGCGCCACATCGACGGTACGTCGTGCCGGCTCCAGTCGGTGCCGGCCCGACGCTCTACCCCGGCGTCGAACTCACTCATCGACCGGCACCCGGGCCACGGCGGTGCGGTCCAACGCGGATTCCACGTCCCGGACCCGGGCGGCGGCGAACGCGTCGGTGCCGGCGTACCGCTGGCTGATCTCGCTGGCGGCGAGGGCGAACCCGCCGGTGGCGTCGCGGAAGGCGTACGCGTTGTTCGTGGTGTTGACCTGGGCGACGCGGTGCTCGTCGAGGAATGCGCACAGTTCCGGGAAGTCTGCCGACGGGGCCGGGATGTCGACCGCGACATCGTCGTCGATGACGGCCAGGTGCGGCTGGTAGTTCTGTCGTACCTCGTTGTCCAGCGCTGCCGCGAGCTGCGTCATCTCGCGGATGTCGGCCTCGATGCCGGTCAGGTCGCGCAGCCAGGCCGGCGGCCGATCCTCGTCTGGTGTCGCCACGGACTCCTCCCCGCTGTGACGGTGCGCTGTCCCAGCGTGAGGTTAGTCCGTGAGTGTCGGTTCCGGCAGCCCCGACTCAGCTCGGGAGCCCGGAGCGCCGCCAACCGTCCCGGCCGGCGGTGACGGCGGTACGCGGCAGGGCGCTGCGCCGCCACGCGGACGGCGCCGCAGGTGTCGCCGCGGCGACCGGACGGGACCGGGCCACCAGCACCCCGACCAGCGCCGCCACCTCGGCTGCCGTGGGGGTGCCGCGAACCACGCGGAACAGGGGTTCTTGCTCAGCCATTCCGTGAGGGTAGCGTGGGTGGCGCGCACCACGATTTGTCCATGGCGTGCCGCCGGTGTAGGGCGGGACACGGCCGGGTACCGTCACCGGGATGTCCACGCCCCAGCCCCGTCTTGTCGCCGACCGCTACCGGCTGCTCGAGCCGCTCGGTCAGGGCGGCATGGGCCGCGTCTGGAAGGCCCGGGACGAGGTGCTGCACCGGGACGTGGCCATCAAGGAACTGGTCCCGCCGCCCGGCCTCACCGACGACGAACGCCGCGAGATGCGGGAACGGTCGCTGCGTGAGGCGCGGGCGATCGCCCGGCTCAACCACATAAACGTGGTACGCGTCTTCGACGTTCTGCGCACCGACGCCGACCCGTGGATCGTCATGGAGTACGTCGCCTCCCGGTCGCTGCATGACGTGCTGACCAAGGACGGGCCGGTGTCGGTGGACCGGGGCATCGACATCGGGCTCGGCGTGCTCGGCGCGTTGAAGGCGGCGCACAAGGCCGGCGTGATGCACCGTGACGTCAAGCCCGGCAACGTGCTGCTCGGCGACGACGGCCGGGTGGTGCTCACCGACTTCGGCCTGGCCACGGTGCCGGGCGATCCGAACGTGACGCGTACCGGCCTGGTGCTCGGTTCGCCCGCGTACATCGCGCCGGAACGCGCGAAGGACGGCACCGCCGGGCCGCGCTCCGACCTCTGGTCGTTGGGCGCCACGCTGTACGCGGCAGTGGAGGGGCAGTCGCCGTTCGCCCGGTCGTCGGCCATCGCGACGCTCGCGGCGTTGGCCACCGAGCCGGTGCCGCCGCCGCGCAACGCCGGTCCGCTGAAGGGTGTGCTGGCCGGGCTGCTGCGCAAGGACCCGGAACAGCGGATGACCGCCGAGGAGGCGGAGAAGCAGCTCCGCCGGCTCGTCCACAGGCGAAACCGGGGCGGGTTGTCGCTGCTGGACGGCGTACGCCGGGGTGGGTCGCGGTCGGCCGCGCTGCCGAGCCAGCGGTCGGCGGGGGACCAGGCGGGTTCCGGGTGGTCGGGCCGCGGCGGCAGTTCGGGTCCGGCACGCGGTGCCGCCGCCGTGGGTGGCGCGGCGGCCGGTGGCGCCGTGGCCGGTTCCGCCGCCGCTGGTGGCGCGGCTGCCGGTGGCGCGGCGGTGGCCAAGGCGAAGGCTTCGGTGCCGACCAGAATCGATGCGCCGGGGAAGGCCGACTCACCGGCCAAGACCGATGCCCCGACCAAGGCGGATGCGCCGCCCGCGGACGCTGGCTCGATCAATCCACCTGCTTCGGACGGTGCCGCCAAGGCGGAGCCAATCCCGGGCGCCGGGAAGAGCGCCGCTGGCGCGGTGGGCGCCAGCGCCCCGGAGGGCGCCGCCGGCGAGAACGCCGCGCGGGCCCCAGCCGAGCCGGACGTCGACGCCGGTCCGGATGCCACCGCGACGGATGCCGAGGCCGTGCCGGAGGTCCATGCCGCGACAGGTGGCACCGCGGCGGATGCCGAGACGGCGCCGGAGGCCGAGCCGATCCCCGGGGCCGGGCGTAAGGACGCGGCGGCACCGGCCGAGACGGGCGACGTCGACGCCGAGGGAATCGCCCCGGCGAATGAACCGCCGAACCGCGTCGTCGGGCACGGCGCCGCGGCGGGTGGAGCCGCCGGTACGGTTGCCGAGCCGGCGGCCGTACCCGATGAGGCAGCGCCTGGCACGGCGCCGACGCGGACCGACGGCACCCCGGTGGACGGCACCCGGGTCGACGGTGTCCCCGTGCGCGGTCGGGCGCCGATCACGACGCCGCCGCCCGCTCCCGCCCGGTCCCTGCCGGGTAGCCGACGGGCCTGGTTGATCGGCGTGGGGCTGGCGGCCCTGTTGCTCGTGGTGCTCGTGGCGGTGCCGCTCGCTCGGGACGCGGCCGACGATGATGGCCGGGCGGCCGGCCCCAGCGGGGCGGCGTCGGTATCACCGGCCGGTTCCGCACCGGCCGGCACACCATCGGCGGCGCCCAGCGCCGCGCCGACATCCGCCGCACCCACGCCGAGCGCGGCACCGCCATCCGGCCCGCCGCCGCTGCCCGCCGGCTGGTCCCTGCATTCGGATCCCACCGGGTTCAAGGTGCCGGTCCCCAACGGCTGGCGGGTGTACCGGGGAAGAACCTCGGTCAGCTTCAGCGAACCGAACGGCCAGCGTCTCCTGCTCATCGACCAGCGACGGGATCCGCAACCCGACCCGGTCGCCGACTGGAAGAGCCAGGAAAGCGCCCGACGCGCCAGGGTCCAGAACTATCAGCGGGTCGGCGAGATCCACGCCGTGGACTACTGGGACAAGTGTGCCGACTGGGAGTGGCTGGAGACCCAGGACGGGGTCCGCATGCACGTCCGCAACCGGGGCTTCGTGACGGCCAAGGACCAGGCGTACGCGATCCGGTGGGAGGTTCCCGCAGCCGCCTGGCAGCAGAACCTGGAAAACTTCGACATCATCGCCAACGGTTTCATTCCGCGCGGCAAGAGCAGCGGCTTCGTCCCGGGTTAGGGCTGACTGGCCGATCAGGCATGGCTCGGGGCCGATCTGGGTACTTCTCCCCGCACGACGGGAGGGAGGTACGACATGAGTCTCCGACGGCGGGCGAACAAGACGAGGGTCGCGCTGTGGATGCTCGTCGCGATCGGCGACGTGCTGCTGATCCTGGCCGGCATCGGCATGGCCGCGCTGGTCGCGGTGCTGAGTGTCGTGACCGTGGCCGTCGCCGCGGTGGGCGCGTCGCTGCTGCTGCGGCGGCAGGCGGCGACCCGGAGCGTCATCACGACGCCGACGGCGGGTGCGGGGTCCGGGTTGCCGGGCATGGCACGCCGGAAGGCATGAATCCACGATGACGGCATAGCGGCCGCAGGACCAGTCACCTACCGGCGGATCCGGTGGTGCCCGATCCCGCGGCCGCCATGCCGCTGGGTGGCCGACTCCTCGGCCGCCATGATGCTCAGTAGTGGTGGCGGACCCGGTCCCAGACGCTCGGCGGTCGCAGGCCGGCAGCGGCGCGCAGCGGCGTGCTGGCCAACTCTCCGGCGCCGCTCACCGCGAGCCGACCGTACTCGGTGTCGGCCGCGATCCCCGTCGGCACGGGTGGGATCTGGGCGTCGAGCCGGACCCGCAGACCCGGCCACCCCACCACGACGACCTTCTCCACGGCGTTGATCGTGGTGCTGCCGGTGCCCTCCGGACCGCGTACCGTGCCGACGGGCGCGCCGGCTTCGACAAGTGTGTGGACGGAGAGCGCGGACACCGTCGACCGCAGCAGCGACCGGGTCGCCGCGAACGTCCGGTCGAGCTGCACCGGAGTGTTGGCACCCGGCTGACCCAGCACCGCACCGACTATGTTGACGTCGCGGCCACCGACGGTGACCATCGCCGCGAACACGAGACAGCCGCCGGCCTCGTCGGTGGAGCCGGTCTTGATGCCCACCACGCCGTTCCGGCCGACCAGCTCGTTGTAGTTGTGGACGGTGCCCGCCACCGGCAGGGTGGCCCGCTTCTGCTTGACGATCTCCGCGAACGCCGGCAACGCCATCGCCTTGTTCGCCAGGATCACCTGATCCCGGGCGGTGCTCACGGTGTCGGGGTCAAGGCCGGGTGAGTCGGCGTACCGGGTGCCGGTCATCCCCAACCGGGCGGCGGTGGCGTTCATCTTCTCGACGAATGCGGCCTCGCTGCCGGCGTCCCACTCGGCGAGGACCCGCGCGACGTTGTTCGCCGACGGCAGCATCAGCGCCTGCAACGCCTGCCGTTCGGTGAGTTTCTCGCCGGCCCGCACCTCGACAAGTGATTCGCCCCGGGCCAGCTCCGTCGGGTACGCGGCTGCCCGCTCGGCACTTACCGTCAATGTCGGCCCCGCCTCCCCGACGTCGAGGGGATGCTCGGTGAGGATGACGTAGGCGGTCATCACCTTCGCCACGCTCCCGATCGGCAGCGGTTGGGATCCGCCGGAGGCGCCGAGCGTCCCGAGCCCGTTGACCGTGATCATCGCCTGACCCGAGCGCGGCCAGGGCAGTCGCGGTGCCGTGCCGGGGATTGTCATCGACGTGGGCACGGTCAACTCCACCGTCGGGGCTGGCGGCGGGTTCCGCAGGGGAGCTACGGCGTACAACCCGCCGAGGAGCAGCAAAACCAGCAGGCAGCAGGTCAGTCCCCAGACCAGACCCCGCCGACGCTGTCGGGCGGGACCTGCCTGCACCGCGGGGAACTGCACGGTAGGGTCCTCCGTCGGACCGTACATCGCTTTCCTTTCCGGGACGGGAACGCGGCGCGGCGGCGGTCCGGCCGGTGCCATCGGGCGGTACCTCCACCATTGTCTTCCTCGACAGGTTGGAGTCTTCGCGCACCGGCGCACCGGCCAGAGCCAGCGAACGAGCGTGGTCAGCGGGGATGCCGCGGTTATCGGCCGATGGCGGCTACGAGGTACGCGGTGGCCTCGGCGATGAGTGCCTGATCATACCCGGTGTCCCTGGTGGCCTGCCGCGACATGATCGAGATCAGCCCATGGCGTCGGCAGTCGGTGGGCTGTCGTTGGTGCTTCCCGCTTCCAATACCAGGTCATACGAGCACAGCGCACCCGGCGCCATCCACGAACAATCGCCACCCGGCTCGCCGCCCGGGTCCACCACGCGGATCTCCCGGGCCAGGGCTCGTCCGGTGTTCGGGTCGACAATCAGACGTACCTCAAGGCCGTTGCCTGGACGGGTGGCCCCCGCGAACGCAACTGCCTGCCCACGTCGGCCACGCATGTCATCAACGACTCCCAGCCCGCGCACCCCTGGCATCGCTGCGAGCATGCGATATGCGGCGGCGCGGACCTCGTTGCTGACCGGCAGGTCCATCACCAGGGAGCCGGCGACGGTGAACAGCCACTCGTCGCCGGTGTTCGTGTCGGCCTCTCCTCCGTCGAAGAAGCGGCTGAGCAGTGCGTCACGGAGAGCGGCCGGATCGGTCGGCAGCGCGTCGAGTTGTGCCTGCGAGACGCTTCGGTCGCCAAGCGCGAAGTGGTTCGCCGGGTCGACCTTCCAGCCCTCGACCTTGCCCGAGGCGATCTTCAGGTCGTGTGGCTTCGGCTTTGTGACCTTCATGATGGCCGGGGAACCGTTTCGGCGCCAGCGGGCCGCATCGGTGGGTGTGACGGGCGCGGCGCCGAGCGGCTGCGAGAATGCCCAACTGCTGTCAGCGCTGGAGCGGGCCAGCCAATACTGGTCGCCGATCTTCTCGAACATGGTGTATGTGCCCTCGGCGGCCTCGACCGGTACCGCGTAGCCGCGCTCCTGTTGCATGGTCAGATAGCGCCCGCCGGCCTGCGGCGCCTTTTCGCTGCTTTCGGCTGCCACGAGCAACAACCGCTTGTGGTCCATCGGCGCATCCGAGCCGGGTGACGCGACGCCGGATGCGGCGTCGGGTGCGGCGTCGGGTGCACTGCGCGGCGCGGCGCCTGGTCCGGCGACAGCCACGACGACGACGGCTGCTGCGATCGCCCCCACCGTTCCGAGGAAAGCCACACGTAGCGGCCTGGGCCTGCGGATCTGGCCGAGCGCGGCGTGCCCTTCGGCGGCCGGATCGTTGGCCATGATGTCGACAACGGCCTGTGCGGTGTGCTCGCCTCGGTTGGGCGGTGCGTCCAGTCGTGCCGGCCGGGCCTTGGCAAGCAGGTCCATTACATCTGGTGATCGGCTCATCTGGTCGACTCCTTCGGTATGAGCGTGGCGGTGGGGCGAGGCAGTTCCACTTCGACGGCGGCAGCCATGGCGTCCTTGAGGTGACGCCGGGCGCGGTGCAGGCGCACGTAGTACGTCGCTGTAGAACAACCGAGGACCCGAGCCGCGTGCCGGGCCGCCAGCCCTTGCCAGGCAACCAGCGTCAACAGCTCGCGGTCGTCGTCGGACAATTGGGCCAGAGCGTTGAGCACCTCGGCCCGCTCGGCGACGCCGTCTGCCACGTCGGCGACGGACAACTCCTCCTCGCTGATCCACGCGCGCATCTCAGCAGCGGCGGCCTTCTGCCGTTCCTCCGCGCGGTATCGCTCACCTACGACATTGCGGGCGACAGCAAGCAGCCACGGCAGGGGCGTTGCCTTCGGCAGTGCCGGCATCCGCCGCCACGCCACCAGGAACGTCTCGGCGACGACATCATCGGCCAGGTGGCGGCCGGCGCGCGTGACGGCGTACGCATACACCTGCCGGTAGTGCGCCTGATACACGGCGGTAAATCGGTCATCCGGTTCGGGTTCTGGCACTGGCTTCGGCCCTCCCTGTCAAGGTGTCTCCGTCAACAGGAAATGACTCCCGCACGCCACTTCTTACAGCGGTCGCCACCCCGACCTGATCGCACCCCGAGTGACCTGACGGGCGAGCAGTGGGCGGTGGTCGGACGCATCTCCTTAGCGCCGTGCCGCCGTCCGGGGTCGCGGCAGCCGACGAGGCGGAGAGGGCCGGCCGGCGCGTAGGCTGGCGCCTTGTGTCGATCGACTCGCTGACGGATCTCTGGGCCGAACTCTTCGGGGCGCAACCCGATCCGCCGCCGCTGCTGGTCCTGGTCACCGGGTTGGTGGCGCTCGCCGTGGTGGTGACCCGACTGCCGTGGCGGATCGGTCGCAACGCGATCACGATCGCGCACGAGGGTGGGCACGCGCTGGTAGCGCTTCTCACGGGCCGCAAACTGCGCGGCATCCGGCTGCATTCGGACACCTCGGGACTGACGCTCTCGGCCGGCCGACCGAGCGGTCCCGGCATGGTGTTCACGCTGCTCGCCGGCTACATCACCCCGTCGCTGCTGGGTCTCGGCGGCGCCTGGCTGCTCGGCGGCAACCGGATCACGCTGCTGCTCTGGGTGGCGGTGGCGTTGCTGCTCGCCATGCTCGTGATGATCCGTAACCTGTTCGGCATCGTCTCGATCGTGGTCACCGGCGGGGTGGTGTTCGCGGTGTCCTGGTTCGCGTCGCCCGAGGTGCAGGCCGTGTTCGCGTACACCGCGGTGTGGTTCCTGCTGATCGGTGGGGTGCGCCCGATCGGGGAGCTGCAGTCGCTGCGCCGGCGGGGCCGGCAGCCGCAGTCGGACGCCGATCAGCTCGCCTGGGTGACGCCGCTGCCGGCGCTGTTCTGGGTGACCCTGTTCGGAGCGGTGACGCTGGCCGCGCTGGTGGTCGGCGGGGGGCTGCTGGCCGGGCCGATCCTGACCGAGCTGGGGATCACCGCCTGAGATAAGGGACCCGCGAGGGGCTGTCGCTCACAACGGGATGTTGCCGTGCTTCTTCGGCGGCAGGGTCTCCCGCTTCGTCCGCAGCACCCGCAGCGCGCGGACGATCTGCGGGCGCGTCTCGTGCGGCGGGATCACCGAGTCGACATAGCCTCGCTCGGCCGCGACGTACGGGTTCGCCAGCGTGTCCTCGTACTCCGTGATCCGTTCGGCGCGGACGGCGGCCGGATCGTCGGCGGCGGCCAGCTCCGCCCGGTACAGGATGTTGACCGCACCCTGGGCCCCCATCACCGCGATCTGCGCGGTGGGCCAGGCGAAGTTCAGGTCCGCTCCGAGGTGCTTCGAACCCATCACGTCGTACGCGCCGCCGTAAGCCTTCCGGGTGATGACCGTGACCTTGGGAACGGTGGCTTCGGCGTACGCGTAGATGAGCTTCGCCCCGCGCCGGATGATGCCGTCCCACTCCTGGTCGGTGCCGGGCAGGAAGCCGGGCACGTCCACGAAGGTCAGCACCGGGATGTTGAAGGCGTCGCAGGTGCGCACGAACCGGGCCGCCTTCTCCGAGGCCCCGATGTCCAGGCAGCCGGCGAAGTGCATCGGCTGGTTGGCCACCACCCCCACGGGGCGGCCCTCCACCCGGCCGAAGCCGACCACGATGTTCTGCGCGTACAGGGGCTGGACCTCAAGGAACTCGCCGTCGTCGAGAACGTGCTCAAGCACCCGGTGGATGTCGTACGGCTGGTTGGCCGAGTCGGGGATCAGGGCGTCGAGTTCCCGGTCCTCGTCGGTCACGTCGAGGTCTGCCGGGGCGTCGAAGACCGGAGGCTCGTCCAGGTTGTTCGCCGGCAGGTACGCGAGCAGGGCCTTCACGTAGTCGATCGCGTCCTCCTCGTCGGCGGCGAGGTAGTGCGCGTTGCCGCTCTTGGCGTTGTGGGTGCGCGCCCCGCCGAGGTCCTCCATCGCCACGTCCTCACCGGTGACCGTCTTGATCACGTCGGGGCCGGTGATGAACATGTGCGAGGTCTGGTCCACCATCACGGTGAAGTCGGTGACGGCGGGGGAGTAGACGGCGCCGCCCGCGCACGGGCCCATGACCAGCGAGATCTGCGGGATGACCCCGGATGCGCGCACGTTGCGGAAGAAGATCTCGCCATACAGACCGAGACTGACCACACCCTCCTGGATGCGGGCGCCGCCGGAGTCGTTGATCCCGACCACCGGGCAACCGATCTTCATGGCGAGGTCCATCACCTTGACGATCTTCTCCCCGAACACCTCGCCGAGGGAGCCGCCGAAGACGGTGAAGTCCTGGGCGAACACGCAGACCTGGCGGCCGTCGACAGTGCCGTAACCGGTGACCACGCCGTCGCCGTAGGGGCGGGTCCGGTCCAGTCCGAAGTTGGTCGACCGGTGCCGGGCCAACTCGTCCAGCTCGACGAAGGAACCCTCGTCGAGCAGCATCTCGATGCGTTCCCGGGCGGTTTTCTTGCCGCGCGCGTGCTGCTTGTCCACTGCCCGGGCCGAGCCGGCGTGTACCGCCTCGTCGATCCGACGGTCCAGGTCCGCCAGCTTGCCGGCGGTGGTGTGGATGTTGACCTCGGTCTCGGTCCCACTAGTCACGCCAGGGATCGTAACGATGGTTCAGTCCGCTGTTCACCCGCGGGCCTCGAACATCACACCAATCCTTCCCGCCCCCTTGCTCGACCTCTGCCCACCCCCTTGATCGACCCCTGCCACCCCCTTGATCGACACTATGTCGGCGAAGTAGGTGGTTTGGAGACGCCCCGACACCCCAACTTCGCCGACATCGCGTCGATCAAGGCGTGTTTTGGGATAAACGCGCGCCGGCATCGGCCGCCCGCGCCGGGTCCGACCGGGTCCGGGTTCGCGGACCGTACGCTGGCCGGATGGCCGGATCCCCGTACACCGATCTTGACCGCCCGCCGCTGGACGGGCGGCGGCTGGGGCGCGCGTTGACCGCTCCGGCGGGTCCGTGGCGCCGGTTCGAACTGGTGGCGGAGACCGGGTCCACAAACGCGGACGTCGCCGCGGCGGCCCGGGCCGGCGAGCCGGCCGGGTACGTGCTGGTGGCTGAGCGGCAGAGCGCCGGTCGCGGGCGGCGCGGCCGGTCCTGGGAATCGCCGGCCAGGGCCGGCCTCGCGACAAGTGTCCTGCTTCGGCCAGGGCTGGCCGAGCCGGAACGGGATTGGCCGGCGGCGCCGTCATCCGTCTGGGGCTGGTTGCCGTTGCTCGCTGGCGTGGCGTTGGTCGAGACCGTGACCCGGGTGGCCGAGTTGGACGCCGTGCTCAAGTGGCCTAACGATCTGTTGCTCGGGGACGCGAAGTGCGCCGGCATCCTGGCCGAAGCCGTCCCCGCCGCGCCGGCTGGTCCACCCGTGGCCGCCGCGCCGCTGGCTGGTCCACCCGCGGCAGCCGCCTCGTCGGCTGGCCCACCCGCGATCGTGCTTGGCGTTGGGCTGAACGTGACGCTCCGGGCGGGCGAGCTGCCGGCCAACCCCACCGGAATGCCGGCGACGTCGTTGGCTCTGGCCGGGGCCGTGGCCACCGATCGTGACCCGCTGTTGCGGGAGCTGCTGCGGAGGCTGGCCGCCTGGTACGACCGGTGGCGGTCGGTCGGCGGCGACCCCGAGGAGTGCGGTCTGCGTTCGGCGTACCTGCGGTGTTGCGCGACCGTCGGGCGCGAGGTGCGGGTGCTGCTACCCGGTGGGGCGGAGGTGCGCGGGACGGCCAGCACGGTGGACGGCGACGGCCGGCTTGTGGTCAACACCGGGGGGACTGATCACGCGATCCCCGCGGGCGACGTCCTGCACCTGCGCTGACCGCGACACCCGCGTCACCGGAACCCCGCGCCGTCGAAATCACCGAACCGCGCGTGCCGTCGTCACCGTCTCGGTACGTGGCCGGTGCCGTGCAGTTCCGCGTCGATGCCGGCCCGCAGTTCGGCCTCCACCGGGTCGGGGTGCTGGGGGAAGCCATTCAGCTGCCGCTCCTCGCGGGCCGCTTCGTCCTCCTGCTCCTCCAGCTCGATGACCTCGGCGACCGGGTCCAACTCGGCACTCACGTGGTGCTCGGGGTGGGCGCCGGCGGGGTGCGGCCGGAAGACGAAGGTGCGATAGGCCCAGAACCGGAAGGCCGTGCCGAACACCAGGCCGACCGTCTTGGCTACGTTCAGTGCCAGCAGGCTGGTGATGCCGAAGCCGTATTTGATCGCGGCCAGCATGCTCAGTTCGATTGCCAGGCCGGTCGCATTGAACAGGAAGAACAACGCGTACTCGCGCCGCATCGTCGATTTCGGCCGGTCCCGGTACGTCCAATGCCGATTCATCAGGTACGACGTGAAGGTGGCGACGACGGTGGCGATCACAGTGGCCTTGAGCTGGCCATCCCTGAATACGGTGAGTGCCAACGCGTTGAACACGGCGTAATTGATGACGGTGTTGACGCCACCGACGAGGCCGAATTTCAGCGCCTCGTTGATGAATTTCTGCCAGCGGTCGGGCAGCATGCGGACAAGACGCATTCGGGACACCTTACGGCAGATGGCCTCTCGGTTACGACCCGAGCGGCGAGTTTGGGTGGTGACTCACGCCGTCAATCACTCTTGGTAACTACGTCAGGGGCGTCCGGTGCCGCGCGACCCACGAAGACGAACCGACGGTACGACCAGAACCGGAAGGTGCTGGCCATGGCGACGCCGACCAGGTTGGCCGAGATGTTGTCCGCCAGCGGGGTCTTGAAGACGGCGGGCCATACGCTGCCCAGGCCGTAGTGGCTCACGGCGAGGCAGGCCAGGGCGATGCCGAGGCCGACCGCGTTGAAGAAGAAGTAGAGCGAGTACTCCCGGGCCATGCTGGAACGCTCGCGGTGCCGCCACGTCCAGAACCGGTTGCCGACGAACGCGACGGTCGCGGCGACGACCGTGGCGATCGTCTTGCCGGCCAGTTGCTCGACGCCCAATACGTAAACCAGCAGATTGAACAGCGCCAGGTCGATGACGAAGGCCACGCCGCCCACCGCGCCGAACTTGCCGAGCTCGTGCACGAGATGCCCAAAGCGGTGCCAGAGCCGGCGGAACAGGCCCTGCTTGGCCCCCGACGGGGTGGGCTGGTCGCCGGTCACGGTCGCGGACACGACGTCGAGCGTACCGGGTGGTGGCGCGACGCAACGCCCACAACGGCGAGCGCGACGGCGAGTCGCGTCAGGGTCCGGGGCGCGCAGTCCTCGGTGCGGTGGATAAGCGCTCAGTGAGCGACGCGTCACCGATAGCCATCCTGACGGTTGTGATGCTGCTGGGGCTGCGCGGAAAGATTTGCGTGAAACTGCGCGGGGAAGCGTCGAAAAGATCGTGGGATGGCACCGATGCCGATGCTTGTGCACTTCTTCACAATCGGTCCCGCTGCTTCCAAGGGTTAGTCGGTTTACGCTGACGGGAACTCCCAGGTGCTACACGGCGACGCGGTTCCGCTCTCATCGCGCGGTCCCGTGGGGCCGACGTTCTCGCACCCCTCATATCGGTCAGCGTCGACCACAAGGAGAAACGTCATGGCTGCTCCGGCTACGATCCGGGGTCTGGATCAGGCTCCGACCTCCCATCCCAAGCTGCTCGCCTGGGTCCGTGAAGTCGCGGAACTGACCACCCCCGACGAAGTGGTCTGGGTCGACGGCTCGGATGAGGAGTGGGAACGGCTCACCAATGAACTTGTCGAGGCCGGGACACTGATTCGCCTCAATCCCGACAAGAAGCCCAATTCTTTCTATGCGCGGACAGACCCGTCGGACGTGGCCAGGGTCGAGGAGCGCACCTTCATCTGCTCGGTCGACGAGGCCGACGCGGGGCCCACAAACAACTGGATGGACCCGGCCGAGATGAAGGAGACGATGACGGCGCTGTACCGCGGCTGCATGCGCGGTCGCACCATGTACGTCATCCCGTTCGTGATGGGGCCGCTCGAGGCCGAGCAGCCGATGTTCGGCGTGGAGATCACGGACAGCCCGTACGTGGTCGCCTCGATGCGGATCATGACCCGGATGGGCGCCAAGGTGCTCGCCGGGATGGGCAACGACGCCGACTTCGTCCACGCCCTGCACTCGATCGGCGCCCCACTGGAGCCGGGCCAGCCGGATGTGGCCTGGCCGTGCAACCAGACCAAGTACATCTCGCACTTCCCGGAGACCCGGGAGATCTGGTCCTTCGGCTCCGGGTACGGCGGTAACTCGCTGCTCGGCAAGAAGTGCTACTCCCTGCGGATCGCCAGCGTGATGGCCCGGGACGAGGGTTGGCTGGCCGAGCACATGCTGATCATGAAGCTGACGTCGCCCGAGGGCCGGGTGCACTACATCGCCGGTGCCTTCCCGTCCGCGTGCGGCAAGACCAACCTGGCAATGCTCGACCCGACCCTGGAGGGCTGGAAGGTCGAGACGATCGGTGACGACATCGCCTGGATGAAGTTCGGTTCCGACGGCCGGCTCTACGCGGTGAACCCGGAGTACGGCCTGTTCGGGGTGGCCCCGGGGACGGACTGGAAGACCAACGCCAACGCGATGCGCACCCTGGACCGGGGCAACTCCGTGTTCACGAACGTGGCGCTTACCGACGACGGGGACATCTGGTGGGAGGGCATGGGGGAGCCACCGGCCCACCTCACCGACTGGAAGGGCCGCGACTGGACGCCGGACAGCGGCGAACTGTCGTCGCACGCCAACAGCCGGTTCTGCACCCCGATCAAGCAGTGCCCGATCGTGGCCGACGAGTACGAGGACCCGAACGGCGTGCCGATCGACGCGATCCTGTTCGGCGGCCGCCGCAAGGACACCGTCCCGCTGGTCACCGAGGCCCGGGACTGGGTGCACGGCGTCTACATGGGAGCGACGCTCTCCTCGGAGACCACCGCTGCGGCCTCCGGCCAGGTCGGCGTCGTCCGCCGCGACCCGATGGCCATGCTGCCGTTCATCGGTTACCACGGCGGTGACTACTTCCAGCACTGGATCGAGATGGGCAAGGGCGCCAGCGGCGACGAGGCGAAGCTGCCCAAGATCTTCTACGTGAACTGGTTCCGCAAGGACGCCGACGGCAACTTCCTCTGGCCCGGTTTCGGCGAGAACTCCCGGGTTCTCAAGTGGATCGTCGAGCGGATCGAGGGTCGTGGCGAGGCCGTGGAAACCCCGATCGGTCACGTTCCGGCGCCGGGCGCGCTGGACACCACCGGTCTCGACGGGTTCACCGAGGAGGACATGCGCATCGCGACAAAGGTCGACGTCGACGAGTGGCGCTCCGAGATCCCGCTGGTCACCGAGTGGTTCGAGAAGTTCGGCGACAAGCTGCCGGCCGTGCTCTGGGCGGAGTTGGACGCGCTGAAGGCCCGGCTGGACGCCGAGGCGCAGCGGGTCGGCGCCGAGCCGGTCAGTCAGGATCAGGCCAGGTAACGTGCGTGCCCGACCCCGCTCGGGCACAATTCGGCACATGACGACGGCCGCCGGGACCCAGCTCCGGCGGCCGTCGGCCGTTCGCGTCCTGACTCCGCTGCTGGCCACGACCGCCGTGGCCGGCGTCGTGGTCGAGCTGCTCAATTTCCGGTACGCCCCGGAGCCCGGCTACACCCTCGGGGTACGCACCGGGTGGGCGGTCCTCCGCTCGCTCGGCTTCCTCGTGTTGATCTGGCATGTCCGGCGCGGTCGCGCGGCGGCCAGGCCCTTCGGACTGATCCTCACGATCACCACGATCTTCGCCGTCGGGCGGCTGGTGGTGCCCCGCGAGGGGACCCCGCCGTTGCCCGGCGTCATCGGGTTCGCGATCCTGACCGCCCTGTGCGCGGCCGTGCTCTGGCTGCTGTACCGGTCACCGGCGGTGCGCGGGTACCTGGTCCGGCACCCGCGGCAGCTGATCTTCGACCGGACCGGGTTGTCCTGGCAGGAGCGGGTGCCGCGCCGTCCGCCCGTGACCGGCTGGCTGCTCACCGCAAGGGTCGCCGCGTTCACCTACAGCCCGTTGATGCTGGTGCCCTGCCTCGTCGCGGTCGGCCAGGTGTTCGACGGGCGGATCGACGCGGTGCCGCTGCTGGGCGCCTGGTTCGTCGCCGGGCTGGCCACCTCGTACCTCGTGTTGTTCTGCACGTTCTTCCTGCTCCGCGGCCGGCCCTGGGCGGCCCGCCTGCTGGTCGGCGTGACGTTTGTCGTACTCCTGGTGGACCTGCCGTTGTGCTGGGTGCTGCTCGGGCCGGACGGCCTGGTCCGCGACGGCGGCCCGTTGGTCGTCGCGGCGGCGATCACCTGCTACGGGCTGTGGCGAGGCCGCCGGGCGGTCGTCGGCGCGCCGGACGCCCGGGACGCCGCGGTCGGGGGGCGGGTGGGCTGATGGACGTCGTGGACGTGGCGGTGATCGGCGCCGGTCCGGCCGGGTCGGCCGCGGCGCTCGCCGCCCGGCGGTCGGGCGCGTCGGTGGTCCTGCTGGACCGCGCCGACTTCCCCCGGGACAAGCCGTGCGGTGACGGGATCGCCGCGCACGCGCTGGACGTGCTGGCCGAGCTGGGCGTACCGGATCCGGTCGCCGGATTCGCCCCGGTTCCCGCGTTGCGGCTGGTCGGTCCGGGCGGCGGCGAGGTGGTCCGGGCGCTGCCCCGGCCGGCGTACACGGTGCCGCGCCGGGTCTTCGACGCCCGGCTGGTCGCCGCGGCGGTGGCGGCCGGTGCGACGTTGCGCCGGCACACCCTGCGGCGGTTGGACATCCGCCCCGACCTCGTGGTGCTGGACGGGACGCTGGCGGCGCGGGCGGTGGTGGGCGCCGACGGCGCCGGCTCGACGGTCCGCCGGGCACTCGGGTTCGGCGTCAACCCGGACCGGCATCTGGCCCTGGCGATCCGTGGGTACGCCCCGAGCGGCCGTGGTCCGGTGGAGCAACGCATCGTGACCTCCGGACCGCGCTGGCCGGCGTACGCCTGGATGTTCCCGGTGGGGTGGTCGGGCCCGGCGGCGGACCGGCCGCCCGGGTTGTGCGGCGCCGACGGCGGCGGGAACGTCGGGTACGGGGAGGTGCTGCGCGGTCAGCCGCTCACCCGGGCACACCTGCTCGCCCGGCTGGCGGATCTGCTGCCGGACCTGGACCCGGCCGCGGTAACCGGGTTGCGGGCGCACCACCTGCCGTTGTCCACCCACCGGCCGGAGCCGGGCCGGGGTCGGGTGGTGCTGGCCGGCGACGCGCTGTCACTGATCAACCCGTTCACCGGGGAGGGAATCTTCTACGCGGTGCTGTCCGGGTCGCTGGCCGGGACCGCCGCGGCGGGCGCCCCGGACCGGGCTGCCGAACAGTACCGGACAGCTCTGCGTCACCGGCTCGGGCGGCACCTGCGGCACAGTTCGGCGGCCGCCGGGCTGGCCCGCCGGCGGGCGGTGGTCGATGCCGCGGTGTACGCCGCTCGGCGGGATGCCCGGGTTTTCGGGACGGTGGCCGAGCTGGGTCTGGGGGAGGGGCTGCTGGACGCGCGGACGTTGACCCGGATCGGCCTGGGACTGTTGGCGCGCGCCGGACGGTGACCTCGACGTGTGTCGAACGCCTGTCGGCGCGCCCCGGAATCGAGCGTTCAGACGCTAGTCTGCTCAGTGATGACTCTGCGGGACCTGATCTATTCGATCTACGAACGACGGCTGACGGCGAAGCTCGCCGGAAAGCCGGTGCCCGGGCACGTCGGCGTGATGTGTGACGGCAACCGCCGGTGGGCGCGCGAGATGGGTTTCGTGGATCCCAACGACGGCCACCGGGTCGGCGCTGCCAAGATCAAGCATGTGCTCGACTGGTGTGACCAGGCCGGTATCGGTCACGTCACGCTCTATCTGCTCGCCACCGACAACCTGCGGAGGCCGGCCCGGGAACTCGACCCGCTGCTCAAGATCATCGAAGATCTCGTGGTCGAGCTGGCGGAGGAGGGCAACCCGTGGCGGTTGCGCATGGTCGGGGCGCTCGACCTGCTGCCGGCCCAGACCGCCACCGCCCTCAAGGCCGCGGAGGAGCGCACCCGGGAGCGGGCCGGCGGAGCACAGGTCAACATCGCCGTCGGGTACGGCGGCCGGCGGGAGATCGCCGACGCGGTCCGGTCGCTGCTGCACGAGCACGCCGCCCGCGGCGGGACGATCGAGGAGCTGGCCGAGGTGCTGGATGTCGAGCACATCGCGGAACACCTCTACACCCGGGGGCAGCCCGATCCCGACCTGGTCATCCGGACCAGTGGGGAGCAGCGGCTCTCCGGCTTCCTGCTGTGGCAGTCGGCCTTCTCCGAGTTCTACTTCTGCGAACTCAACTGGCCGGATTTCCGGCGCGTCGACTTCCTGCGGGCGTTGCGCTCGTACGCCAGCCGGCAGCGCCGCTACGGCGCCTGACCGGTTCCCCGGGCGCTCCGCTCGTGCGCCAGCCGGCGGCGCCGCCACGGCGCCTGACCCGGCGCGCGACCCTCAGCGTCCCGCGAACCGGTGAACGGCTTCGGTGAGGAAGTCGCCGAGCGCCTCGGGAGAGTCGATGGTCAGGTCGGCCGCCTCGGAGACCTCGCGCCCGGTCTCCGGGTTCGCCACCGCGACGCAGATCCCCCGGAAGTCCTCGTCGACGGCCTCGCGGTCGCGCAGCGCCGCGAAGGCCTTGATGTCCGAGACGTCGTCTCCGAAGTACCAGGCGCAGCCGGCGTCGCCGATCGCGCCGCCGATCACCAGCCCCTTGTCCTGGTCGACGGGCGGCTTCAGCTCGACCACCATCCGGCCGACCTGCACCTTGAGCCTGAGCCGGGCGGCCCGCTCCTGGGCCCACGATTCGACCGCCTCGGCGAGCCGCGGGGCGGTGCGGTAGTGCAGCGCCACGGAAAGCCGCTTGTATTCCACCAGGGTGCCCTCGGGAAGCTCGGTACGGGCGTCGTCGGCCAGCTCCGCCATGGTGGGGATCCACGGCACGGCGGCCTCCTCGGTCACCGTCTCGCCGCCGTCGTGGCAGTGTTCCAGCCCGTACAACCCGTAGAGATCGACGTGGCCCAACGCGGCGAAGTGCTCGCGCAGGAAGTCGACCGGCCGGGCGGAGACGATCGCGATCCGCCGCACCTGCCCGGCGAGAGCGTCGATGGCGGCCAGCACCTTGGGCGCCGGCTGGACGGCGGTGGGATCATCCCGCACCGGGGCGAGGGTGCCGTCGAAGTCGAAGAACATGACGCATTGGTCGGGCCGATCGACAGTCGCGCGCCAAGCCTCGTCGGCGGTGAACGGGCGGGTCAGACGCGGAATACCCTCGTTGAGCGGCGGCACGGGCGTCAGCGTACCCCGACCGGATGACCGGTAGCCGGCTAGCCGGGCAACGCCTCCGGAGACCCGCGGCAGGGGCTGGCCGGCTCTCTCAGTCATCGCCCCCGATCATGACCCGGCGGCCGGACAGCCGGGGCGCGAGGGGCACCACGGCACCCTCCCGGCCCTGGCCGAGCAGGTAACCCTCGACGAATCCGGCGTTCCGGTCGCCGGCGCCGGTCTCCACGTCATCGAGCCGCGCGACCATGAACTCGGTCAGGGCGGTCAGCCGCCCGTTGAGACGATCGTGCAACTCGGCGACGAAGGCCAGCAGCGTCGCGCTGCCGGCCGTTGCGATGGCGAGCAGGTTGACGACGACCGGGATCTGCCGACCGTCCAGTGTCATCGTCACCACGTTGGCGGTCACGCACAGCGTGAACGACACGGCGGCGACCACGACGGCCGCCCATTTCAGGGTCATGGCGGACCCCTCCCTCTGTCCCGCAGGGCCAGTTCGGCCTTGTCCGTCCCCCCGCCGACGACGCCCAAGCAGTACGAAAACGCACGTTAGCCGGCAGCCGGCGGTGGTGTGTCCGGTACGGAAGAGACGAGGGCCTGTTCTTGCGTCATCTGAGGAACTAGACCACCCTCCTCGGAGCATTACGGGCACGAGTGTTCACCGAGGGTCGATAGGCCAGGTAGCGGATGGTCTCCCTGATGTGGAACTTCTCCGCGTCGGAGACCTGGGGATCCACCAGCCGTCGCAACAGCGCGGCGACGTCCGGGTCCATCGGCGGGACGGTCGCCTCTCCCGCGCCCGACGTCGCGCTCTCCCACCCGAGCACAGCGAACGCGTCGCCCGGCCGGAGGCCGAGTCCTGCGCAGAAGGCGATCACCCGGTCCGGTTCCGGATCGCTTATCCATTCGCCCCGCAGCCAGCGGTTGATGGTCTGCCGGGAGACACCGGTACGGCGGGAGACCTCCGTCCCCGTCCAGGCCCGCGCGGACCGGGCATCGTCCAGGGCGCGCCGGACGAACGCGGCGAAAGCGACCTTGCGGGCCTGGGCACGGTGGGGCATCAGGTGACGGTACGGCGAGGGTCCCCGTACCCGCAGCAACCACTACGTCGTTGTCATGTGTGCGTGACACCGTGGTCGGCCGGGTGTTGAGTCAGGTTTGGCCGGCTACGGTGCGCCTATTCGGGCCAGGATCGGTGTCTGCCTGTTCGGGCGAAATCAGACGAAAAGCTGATAGTGTCACGTAGGCGAGACGTCCGGCCGGGCGTGCCGGCGACGACCGCACCACCGGGGTTAGCTGACACCACGGGAGGAAGCCGGTGACCGAACTGGCCACCCGCGCGCAGGCGTTCGGCCTTGTCGCCGATGGCGTTGCCGCCGGGCTGAGCGCACCCTGGCGCCTCTATCTCGCCCGGGGTTGTCGATACCTGTCGCTCACGGTGGGCGACCGGGCCGAGTGGAACGCCTGGCGAACCCATCTCGGTTGCCCGGAGCTGAGCGTCCGGGTCTACGACTCGGATGGCGAGATTCGACGGGCGTCGCTGGCCGAGATCGTGCTGGACGGCTGCCGGATCAGTGTCGAGCTGGTGGAAGAGGTGAGCACGGACGACCTCGACCAGTTGCCGACCGTGCCGGAAGTCGATCCACCCGACGGGACCGGACCCTCGACGGATCACCCGGGTTCGTCGGGGTCGGTCGCGGAGCGCGGAGCGGCCGGATGAGTCCGCTCTTCGCGATCTTCCTGGTGCTGTTGCTCGGTTCCTCGAGCTACGCCGCCGGGCGGCTGCACGGGCAGCTCAGTTACCGGGTCGGCTACCGGTTCGGTTACCGGCAGGGTTACTTCGACGGGGACCGGGGCGCGTGGAACCGGCGCCGCCGGGAGGCCCAGGCGGCGCTCGCCTCGGTGCTGATCAACCCGCCGGCCCGGCAACCGACGATGCGCACGGGGACGACCTACCGGGGGGCGGCCTGCGCGTCCACCGCGGTCTCCCGGTCGCGCCCCACCGCGGAGCTGGGCGGTTCGGCCGACGAGCGGCGGGAACTGGCCGGGCGACAGTCCTGACCGCAGCGAACAGCGGTCGGTCTTCCGCTCGTCGATCTGATCTTTGCCGCTTGTCGATAGGCCTCGCACGCCCTAGCGTTCTCGGCATGGCACGGGGGCGTCCCGAGCCAGCCGGTCGGCCCGGGTTCACGCACGTCACGGGGTCCGCACCCGACCCCGTACCGGTCGCCGGACGAGGCGGAACGCGGGCGGTCGGGTGCCCGCTCGCCGGAGCGACCTGTGACGACTCGTCCCATCTCCACCCGAGCCAGTCAGGACCCGATCGCCGCCGACGACGCGGAGCCGGGGCCAGCAAGCCGCGCGTACGTCCTCGACACGTCGGTCCTGCTCTCCGATCCGGCGGCCGTGCACCGCTTCGCCGAACATCAGGTGGTGCTCCCGCTGGTCGTGATCTCCGAGCTGGAGGGCAAGCGGCACCATCCGGAACTCGGCTGGTTCGCTCGGCAGGCCCTGCGACTCCTCGACGAGTTGCGGATCAAGCACGGACGGCTGGACCGCCCGGTGCCCGTGAACGACCTGGGCGGCACGGTCCGGGTCGAACTCAACCACGCGGATCACGCGGCGCTGCCGCCAGGGTTCCGCAACGAGTCAAACGATGCCCGGATCCTGTCGGTGGCCCTGAACCTGGCCGCGGAGGGGCAGGCCGTGACCCTGGTCACCAAAGACATGCCGCTGCGGGTCAAGGCTGCCTCGGTCGGTCTGCCCGCCGACGAGTACCGGCACGGCCAGGCCAGCGACCCGACCTGGACCGGGATGGCCGAGCTGACGCTCGACGAGGACCGGCTCGATCAGCTGTACGCGGGCGCGCCGCTCGACCTCGACGAGGCTGCCGGGCTGCCCTGTCACACCGGGCTGGTGGTGCAGTCGGCGCGCGGTTCGGCGCTGGCCCGGGTGCTGCCGGACAAGACCGTCCGGCTGGTGCGGGGGGACCGGGACGCGTTCGGCCTGCGTGGCCGGTCGGCCGAACAGCGGATCGCGCTGGATCTGCTGCTCGACGACTCGGTCGGGATCGTGTCGCTGGGCGGCCGGGCGGGCACCGGAAAGTCGGCGCTCGCCCTGTGCGCCGGCCTGGAGGCGGTCATGGAGCGGCGCCGGCACAAGCGGGTGGTGGTGTTCCGCCCGTTGTACGCGGTCGGCGGTCAGGAACTGGGCTACCTGCCCGGGACCGAGTCCGAGAAGATGTCGCCGTGGGCGCAGGCCGTCTTCGACACCCTCGGCGCGGTGGTGCACGAGAACGTGATGGAGGAGGTGCTCGCCCGCGGCATGCTCGAGGTGCTGCCGCTGACCCACATCCGGGGGCGGAGCCTGCACGACGCCTTCGTCATCGTCGATGAGGCGCAGTCGTTGGAGCGGGGCGTCCTGCTGACCGTGCTGTCCCGGATCGGGCAGGGTTCCCGGGTGGTGTTGACGCACGACGTGGCGCAGCGGGACAACCTGCGGGTGGGCCGGCACGACGGTGTCACGGCCGTGATCGAGGCGCTGAAGGGCCACCCCCTCTTCGCTCACGTTACGTTGACCCGCTCGGAACGCTCGGCGATCGCCGAGGTGGTCACCGAGCTGCTGGAGGACATCGACCTGTAGGCCACCGATGCCCGGGAATTTCGCAGCTTCGTCCGTATTTGTCCTGTGACCCAAATCACTTTTTGCGTTGACAATTTTCCCACCAGCCGCACCGTGCGCAATGGTGTCCATCGAGCGCCCGTCGCACCGGAAATCGGTGATCCACGATCAGCCGGTGGCGGACGAGCCCGGCGACGGTGACCGAACGCCGTCGACCGGGGGTCGTGATCCGCACAGGATCGCCGGTGCTCGCGGCGCGTGATTCCGGCGTACGCCGGAGGGCCGCCGTGCCCTTGCCCCCGATGAAGGGACCAGTACGTGAGTCGGCTGTGGAGCCGGTACGGCGTCCGCACGGCCGCGGTTGCCCTGCTGTCCGTCGGCCTGGCCGGCGGTTACTACCTGGGCGTGGACCGCGACAAACAGGAACAGGACGCCAAAGCCCAGTTGGCCGCGCAGAGCGAGCAGGCCCAACTGGATTACCTGCACGCCAAGAACGCCGCGCGTACCCTCGCGACGGCGCGCCAGCAGGTCGCCCAGCAGGAGGCCTCGAAGATGGCGGCCGACGCGGCCCGGGCGGACGCGCAGCGGGTACGGCGGGCGAACGAGGCGGCGAGCCGGAGGAAGGAACGGGAGCGCCAGGAGGCCGCCGAGTCGGCCTCGCCCAAGCCGTTCACCGGTCCGATCCCGGCGTCCTGCAACGAGTACTCGGGCAACCGGAAGACCGGGTGCGCGCTGCTGCTCGACAAGGGCTTCAAGATCGACCAGATGCCCTGTCTCGACAAGCTCTGGGACAAGGAGAGCGGCTGGAACCACAAGGCCAGCAACCCCTCGTCCGGGGCGTACGGGATCCCGCAGGCGCTGCCGGGCAGCAAGATGGGCTCGGTGGCGGACGACTGGCGGACCAACCCCGCGACCCAGATCACCTGGGGGCTCGGCTACATCAAGGGCCGGTACGGGAACCCCTGCGGAGCCTGGGCACATTCCCAGGATGTGGGCTGGTACTGACCGCTGGAGACGACCGGTGCACGGGGTGCGGACCGCGGTCCACACCCCGTGCACCGTTTCCGCACCCGGCGTCGGGTGGCGGTTCGTCGCGGGAAATGATAGCCACGAGGCGTGACCTCCGACCTGTCCGGCCGCTCCGACGCGCAGCGATTCGGCACCGAGGCGTTCTACGCCTCGCTCGGCCGAGCCTTCGTGGCGATGTGCGCGGTCGTGCCGCTGTTGTTCGGCATCGAGGCCGCGGACTACTTTCTCCGCCTGGGCCTCGATCCGGCCGCCGGCATCATTCCGCGAAACCTCCAGGGCCTGGACGGCGTGGCGTTCGCTCCGTTCCTGCACGCCGACTTCGACCACCTGTACGGCAACAGCATTCCGCTGATCCTGCTCGGCACGTTCGTGCTGGCGGCGGGGTCGAGGCGGTTCCTCTACTCCACCCTGTTCATCATCTTCGTGAGCGGGCTGGGCGTCTGGTTCACCGGCGACCCGGCCACCATCGTCGTGGGAGCCAGCGGCGTCATCTTCGGCTACCTCGGCCTGCTGCTCACCCGAGGGCTGGTCGAGCGGAGCTGGTGGAACCTCGGGGTGGTGCTGCTCGTCGGGTTGCTCTACGGCTGGCAGCTGTTTGGTGTGCTGCCCACCGATCCCCGGGTCTCCTGGCAGGGGCATCTGTTCGGGTTGGTGGCCGGGGTGCTGGCCGCGATCCTGTTCCGGCGCCGGTCCGGGGAGCGGTCCACCCGGGAGGCTCCGTACGCGTACTGAGCGCGGTGCCGCGTACCCGATGAGCCGACCGGCCGGGGAGCCGGCCAGTCGTCGCGGCGGCGGGCCGCGACGCCGGCCAGTCGTCGCGGACCCGCCGCACGGTCTTGCCCGGGACACCGCCGGCCGCCTACCGTCGGCAGCAACGCGCGCGTGGCTGGAGGCGGTGCGGATGCGGGAGGTCGATGTCGCGATCGTCGGCGCGGGGCCGACGGGACTCTTCGCGGCCTACTACGCCGGTTTCCGCGGGCTGTCCGTCGCCGTGGTGGACGCGCTCCCCGAGGCCGGTGGTCAGGTCACGGCCATGTATCCGGAGAAGCTCATCTTCGACGTCGCCGGCTTCCCCTCGATCAAGGGCCGTGACCTGGTGGCGAACCTCGTCGCCCAGGCCGACACGGTCGGGCCCGACTACCTGCTCGGCGTCCGCGCCGAGAAGTTGTCGTACGCCGACGGCCGGCCGGTGCTCGGCCTGGACATCGGCGACGAGCTGCGCTGCGGAGCGGTGATCATCACGGGTGGGCTGGGCAGCTTCACGCCGCGGCCGCTCCCGGCAGCGGACGCGTTCGCCGGCACCGGGGTGCGCTTCTTCGTGCCCGATCCGAGCGAACTCGCCGACCGGGACGTGCTGATCGTCGGGGGCGGCGACTCGGCTTTCGACTGGGCGCTCACCCTGCACCCGGTGGCTCGGTCGGTCACCCTGGTGCATCGGCGGGACAGGTTCCGGGCGCATGCCGGCTCGGTCGCCAAGGTGCAGGCCCTGCCGGTGCGGATCATCGTGAACGCGGAGGTGCGCCGGCTCCTTGGCTCGACCGCCGTCACCGGGGCGGAGATCGCGGCACGCGGCGCCGCGGTGGAGACGCTGCCGGTCGATGCCGTGGTCGCGGCCCTGGGCTTCACCGCCGATCTCGGTCCGCTGGCCGAGTGGGGGCTCACGCTGGACCGGCGGCACATCACTGTGGACAGCACGATGGCCACCAACCTGCCCCGGGTGTACGCGGCGGGGGACATCACCGAATATCCGGGCAAGGTCCGGCTGATCGCCACCGGTTTCGGTGAGGCGGCGACCGCCGTCAACAACGCGGCGGTGGTCATCGACCCGACCGCGCACCTGTTCCCCGGTCACTCGTCGGACGCCAGCTGACCCGTCGCCGTTCCCCCGCCTCAGCGGGCCCGGGTCAGGGCAGCCCGACGAAGTCAGCCATCAGTTCGGCCTGGTGGACGAACCAAGCGTCCCGGTCGTTTATCGCCTTGTCCAGCCGGCCGAACAGCTCGAAGCTGATCGCTCCGAAAAGGTGTGTCCAGGCAACCATTCCGCGGGCGAGCAGTGACACCTGCACGCCGGGAAAGAACTCGGCCGCCACGGCGTGCAGGTCGTCACGCACGGAACTCGGAAGGTCGTCGGCTGGCTGTGGCGCACGCTGTCCGGCGGCGACGCTGTCCCGCAGGATGCCCATCAGGACAAGCGGCGGACGCTGCGCCGGCGCCACCGTGTCGGTGGGGGCCGCGTAGCCGGGGACCGGGCTGCCGTAGATCAGGGCGTACTCGGCGGGGTGGTCCAGTGCCCAGCGGCGTGCGGCATGGCAGACCGCCATCCACCGGACCCGGGGGCTGTCGCCGTGGAGCCGGGGATCGGCGGCCTCCACCGCGTCGCCGAGGGCGTGGTACGCCTCGATGATCAGCGCGGTGAGCAGGTCGTCCCGGCTGGGGAAGTATCGGTAGACGGCGGAGGACGCCATCCCGAGGTCCCGTGCCACGGCGCGCAGGGAGAGGTTGGCGCCGGCCGTGGCGAGGTGGCGCCGGGCCACCGCCTTGATCTCCTCGACCATCTCGGCCCGCACCCGGGCTCGGATCGACGCCGCACGCATGGCATCAGCCTGCCATAGGGAGATCGCAAGTCCAAATAGAGAGCACCGCTCTTGACTTCGTCTGCGCGAGGCGTGCATCCTGAGCCGTAGGAGAGCGGTGCTCTCGTTTCATGCTTCTGATCTGAAAGGGAGTCGGATGGCGTTGCACGTGGTGGTGGGTGCCGGCCCGGTGGGGACGGCGACGGCTCGGCTACTGGCCGCGCGAGGGGAACGGGTGCGGCTGGTCAACCGGCGTGGCACCGGGCCCGAGTTGGCCGGCATCGAGCGGGTCGCGATGGACGCGGCCGACGGCGCCAGGCTGACCCAGTTGTCGACCGGGGCGGTGGCGCTGTACAACTGCGTCAACCCGGCCTACCACCGTTGGGCGCAGGACTGGCCGCCAGTGGCGCGGGCCCTGCTGACCGCGGCGGAACGGACGGGGGCGGTGCTGGCGGTCACGGGAAACCTCTACGGCTACGGGCCCGTCAGCGGCCCGATGACCGAGGCGACCCCACTAGCGGCGACCGGATCGAAGGGCCAGGTCCGAAACGCCATGTGGACCGACGCGCTCGCCGCTCACCAGGCCGGACGGGTGCGGATGACCGAGGTGCGGGGCTCCGACTACGTGGGTGCTGGTTCCTACTCCATGGTCAACGTGCTCGTGCTGCCGCGGGTGCTCACCGGACGGCGGGCGCTGGTGCCGGCCGACCTGGACGCTCCGCATACCTGGACGTACGTCGGCGACGTGGCCCGCACGCTGGTGGCTGCCGCCCTCGACGAACGCGCCTGGGGCCGGCCCTGGCACGTGCCCAGCGCGCCGGCGGTCTCCATCCGGGAACTGGCGGAGCGGGCGGCACACCTCGTGGGCGCACCCGCGCCCGCGTTGACCCGGATGCCGTACCCGGTGTTGTGGCTGGGCGGCCTCGCCGACCGGGTGGCGCGGGAGATGCGGGAGACCGCATACCAGTTCGCCCGGCCATACCTGATGGACTCCACCTCGGCGACACGGACCTTCGGTATCACGGCCACCCCCCTGGACGAGTCGTTACGGGAGAGCGTCGAGGCCATCCGGTCGACTCCGGCGCCGGTCACCTGAGCGGCTGCCGGCCAGGGGGGCTCTCGTCGGCCCCCCGGTCCGGTCCGGTCCGGGTGGGACCAGCGCGCGGCCGGATCGCCGCGATGCCGACCGCGAGCAGCGTCAGCACGGCGCCGACAAGCGTCACCGGTTTGGGTGACCCTGCCTGTGGCGGTACCGCCAGGTCGATCAGGAGCGCGCCACCGACCTGACCGGCGATGGTGGCCAGACCGAGCAGCAGCACGCCGATGTATCGGACCACCGCGGCGGCCACCGCGATGAAGACGATGCCGATCGGGCCGCCCAGGTACAGCCACGGCTCGGTCGGCCAACCAACGGTTGGCCAACCGCGTACCGCCACGTCGACCGTGCCGGCGGCCAGCAGCGCGACCGTGCCAGCGGCGAAGTTCACGGCAGTGGCGGCGACCGCGCTGCCGGAGGCGACCCGGACGCGGCCGTTCACCGCCTGCTGCCACGCGATGCCCACACCGGCCAGCGCGGGCAGCGCCGCCAGGCCCAGCGCCCGTGGGTTGCCCAGCCGGTCACCCACCGCCAGCAGCACCGCGAGTACGGTAAGCGCGGCGCCGACCAGCCGACCCGGGCTGACCGGTTGCCGCCCGGTCGGTCCGATGCCGGCCCGGTCCACCGCGAGTCCGCTGGAGGTCTGCCCGGCCACCACCGCGACGGTGAACACGGCCACGCCGAGCACGCCGACGGTCAGGCCCTGGGCGGCGACCAGGAACGCGCCGCACACGCCCCCCAGGCAATGCCAGGGACGCAGGGTGCCGTCCCGGAGGGTGACGCGCAGCGCGGCCATCCCGCGCCGGGCGCTGGGCACGACGGGCACCAGGAACACGAGCAGCAGCAGGCCCAGCCCGAAGGAGACCACCGCCGCGAGGATCCCGTCGTCGAGCCGTACGCCCAGTTCGCCGTTGATCCGGGACTGCACCGCCACGGCCAGCCCGGACGCCACCGAGAGCAGGAGGCCGACCGCCAGCCGGTTCACCGGGGCGGCCGGGACGCCGCCGGGGTCACTCCTGCTCGGCCAGGGGCCGACCGTCGAAATCGACAGCCGAGTAGAGGGCCAGCTTCTCCAACCGGTGGTACGAGTCGATCACGCGGATCGTGCCGCTCTTCGAGCGCATCACGATCGACTGGGTGTACGCGCCACCGGCCCGGTAGCGGACGCCGCGCAGCAGGTCACCGGAGGTGATGCCGGTCGCCACGAAGAAGCAGTTGTCCCCGGTCACCAGGTCGTCCGTGCCGAGCACCCGGTCGAGATCGTGTCCGGCGGCGAGGGCCTTGTCCCGCTCGTCGTCGTCCCGGGGCCACAGCTTCGCCTGCATCGCCCCGCCCATGCACTTGAGCGCGCAGGCGGCGGTGATCCCCTCGGGCGTACCACCGATGCCCATCAGGACGTCGACGTCGGACTCGCCGCGGGCGGCGGCGATCGCGCCAGCGATGTCACCGTCACTGATGAACCGGATCGGTGCCCCGGCCCGGCGGATGTCGGCGACCAGTTCGGCGTGCCGCGGGCGGTCCAGCACGCAGACGGTGACCTCGGAGACGTCGGTGCCCTTCACCTTCGCGATCCGGCGCAGGTTCTCGGCCACACCGGCGTTGATGTCGATGACGTCCGCGTAGAGCGGCCCGACTGCCAGCTTCTCCATGTAGAAGACGGCGCTCGGGTCGAACATGGCCCCGCGCTCGGCGACCGCCAGCACGGCGAGCGCGTTCGGCATCCCCTTGCTCATCAGCGTGGTCCCGTCGATCGGATCGACTGCGACGTCGACCTCGGGGCCGCTGCCGTCACCGACCTCCTCGCCGTTGAAGAGCATCGGGGCGTTGTCCTTCTCGCCCTCCCCGATCACCACGACACCACGCATCGGGATCGAATTGATCAGCTTGCGCATGGCGTCGACGGCGGCGCCGTCGCCACCCTCCTTGTCACCGCGACCGACCCAGCGGCCGGCGGCCATGGCGGCGGCCTCGGTGACGCGGACCAGGTCCAGCGCGAGGTTGCGGTCCAGATCCTGGGGAATCCGGGTCCTGGTGGTGGTCATGGCGGCTCCTCCTCGCGACGCTGCGGGGTTGGGCCGGTACGGCGCGTCGTCACCGGCCCTGCCAGGAATCCTGGCATGATGGTGAACGTAATGCTGGCCCGGGCCCTGGGTGGCGCAGATCGCGGGAACCATGCCGCATGCTCGGCGGCCTTGAGGGGCTGCCAAGATGGACGGGTGGACGCCGCTGAGCCTGCCGGTCCGGCTTCGGACAACCGGGCCGGATTCGACCCTACCCGTGCCCCGATGTCGTCGCCCGCCCAGGATCGGCCACCGGCCGACCACGGGCCACGGCCACCTGACGTGACAACGCGGCCCGCCGACGGGTCGCACCTCGATGAACCCGACCGGGGCGAGGTGGTCCGGGCGGCTCGCAAGGCCGAACGCTCGCCCAAGGACATGGCGATGTCCCTGCTGATCCTGCTGGTGCCGATCGCCCTGTTCATCGGCTTCTACCGGATTGTGCTCGGCGGTGACGAACCCGTGGTGGTCGATCCGGCGCCGGCCGTAGAGTCGGCCCGGGCCGCGAAGGCGTTCCCGGTGCTCGATCCGTCCGCGCCGCCGTCGGGCTGGCGGCCGATCAGCGCCGGCTTCCAGCGGGCCGACGGCACCGCGACGCTCCGCATCGGGTACGTGGGTCCGGACGGCGGCGGCGCTCAGCTGGTGCAGAGTAACGCGCCGGTCGAGCGGTTGCTGAGCGACGAACTGACCGGGGCGGCCCGGCCGACAGGTGCGGTGGAGGTCGGCGGGCGCTCCTGGCAGTGGTACACAGCACGGCCCGGGGAACGGGCGCTCGTGCTGCTGGAGCCGAACCGGACAGTGATTGTGGTCGGTGCCGTCGGGGAACAAGAGTTACGTGGTCTGGTTGGCGCGTTGCGCTAGTCGGACCGCGAGCCGACAGCGGTGGCGTACGTCGTGCTGCCGCCGCCCAGCTTCCGGCCGGCACACCGGCCGGACGGACTCTTTGGAGATCCCGTGAACATTCGACGGTGGAGCATCGTCGGCGTGACCGCCGTGGTGCTCGTTCCCGGTCTCGCCGCCTGCCAGCAGGCGGATCCGGACTCGACCGCAGGCGCGTCGGGCTCGCCGTCGCCGTCGGCGTCCGCCTCGCCATCCACGGCGGGCGACGTGAAGCAGGCGCTGCTCGACTCGACCAGAGAGATCGGTGACGGCAACTTCCGGTTCACCCTGGCCGCCGGCGCCACCACCGGCAGCGGTGTGGTACACAAGCCGAGCCGCAGCGCGCAGCTCACGATGACGCTCGGGCAGGCCGACGCCGACCTCGCGATGGGCCTGGACCTGATCTACGTCGATCCGGAGAGCTGGGTCAAGGTCAAACTGTCCGGCCCGGCGGCCACCGCGGCACCCGGGCTGGACCGCTTCGCCTCGGACAAGTACCTGCACGTCGACCCGGCGCGGGCGCAGAACATCAAAGATCTGCGGTTCGACTTCAACCAGGTGGACCCGGCCGGTAGCGAGGCGCTGACGAAGGCGGTCGTGGATGTGAAGTCCGAAGGCTCGGGCCGGTACACCGGCACCATCGACCTGACCAAGGCGACCGAGGGCGCGATGGCCGACAAGCGCCTGGTCACCGCGCTCGGCTCGCAGGCCAGCTCGCTGCCGTTCGAGGCCGCTGTGGACGAGCAGGGCCGGCTCAGCAAACTGACCATCCAGGTGCCCGCCACCCAGCAGACGAAGGCGCAGGACCTGACGGTCAGCTACTCCGACTACGGCTCCGCCACCCCGCCGCAGAAGCCAGCGGCGAGCGAGACCCAGGAGGCGCCCCCGGAGCTGTACGGCCTGTTCAACCAATGACCCGGTGACGCGGTGACCCGATGAGCCGGGCGCCGGTGACCCGGGCGGGCGTGCCGCCGACGGGGGCGGGCGTTCCGGCCCGGCGGGGCGCCCTGGTCAACTCGGTGTGCGGCATGTCGCGGGGTCCTGGGCCCATGGATCGCGCGACATGCCGTATCTCGTGTCGATCGAGGCCGCTATTCCGCTCGGTCCCGGCGCGCGGCGTCGATGCGTTCCCGGGCACCGTCCAGCCAGCTCTGGCAGACGTCGGCCAGCTGTTCGCCGCGCTCCCACAGCGCGAGCGAGTCCTCCAGCGAGGTGCCGCCCGCCTCCAGTCGCTCCACCACCGAGGCCAACTCGGCGCGCGCCTGCTCGTAGCTCAGCCGCTCGTCCGGCCCGGTTCCGTTGGTCATCTGCTCAGCCATGGCGGTCTCATCTAAGCACGGAGGTCGGTGCCAGGGGCTCAGCCGTCGACGGTGGCGGCCAGCTCGCCCTCGGCGAGCCGGACCCGCACCGAGTCACCCTTGGCCACGTCGGCCGCGGCCCGCACCACGTGGCCGTCGGCGCGCTGGACGATCGCGTACCCGCGGTCCAGGGTGGCGGCCGGGGATAGGGCCCGCAGCCGGGCCAGCGTGTGCCGCAGGTCGCCGGACGCCGTGGCCAGCCGGTGATCCAGGCAGCGTCGGGCCCGGTCGCGTAACGCCGCCGCGTCGACGGCCCGCTGTTCCAGCATCACCGCCGGGCGCGCCAGTACGGGACGGGAACGCAGCCCGCCGAGGCGGTGCTCCTCCCGGTCCACGAAGCCGATGACCGCCCGATCCAGGCGCTGCCGGGCCTGCCGGATCAGCCGCATCTCCTCGCCGAGATCCGGCACGATCCGCTTGGCGGCGTCGGTGGGGGTGGAGGCCCGCACGTCGGCCACGTAGTCGAGCAGTGGGATGTCGGTCTCGTGGCCGATCGCGCTGACCACCGGGGTACGGCAGGCGAAGACGGCCCGGCACAGCGCCTCGTCGGAGAAGGGCAGCAGATCCTCGACCCCGCCGCCCCCACGGGCGATGAGGATCACGTCGATGGTCGGGTCGGCGTCCAGCACCTTGAGCGCGTCGATCATCTGCGGCACCGCGGTCGGGCCCTGCACCGCCACGTTCACCGTACGGAACTCCACCGCCGGCCAACGGCGGCGCGCGTTGGTCAACACGTCCCGCTCGGCCGCCGAGGCCCGACCGGTGATCAGGCCGATCCGCCCGGGCAGGAACGGTGGCCGCCGTTTGCGGGACCGGTCGAAGAGCCCCTCGGCGGCGAGCAGCTTCTTGAGCTGTTCGAGGCGGGCCAGCAACTCCCCTAGGCCGACCTGGCGGATCTCGTCGGCGCGCAGGCTCAACGTGCCCCGGGCAGCGTAGAACTCGGGTTTGGCGTGCAGCACCACCCGGGCCCCCTCGGCCAGCTCGGGAGCGCCGGCGTCCAGCACGTCGCGGTTGGTGGTGACCGTCAGGCTGAGATCGGCCGACGGGTCACGGAGGGTGAGGAAGACCGTACTGGCTCCCGGGCGCCGGGAGATCTGCGCCACCTGACCATCCACCCAGACCCAGCCGAGCTTGCCGATCCAGGCACTCACCTTCTGGCTGACCACCCGGACCGGCCACGGCTGGTCTGAGGTGCTGCGCTGCTGTTCGGCGGTGCCGCGCGGGCTCTCGGGTCCGGTCACCCGGACAGCCTACGGCGCCTCCTCTCCGCCGCGGCGGCTCCAGTGTTGATCAAGAGGTTCGCGTCGCCGGGACCGCCCGTGGGTGACGCGATCCTCTTGATCAACGAGGCGGGGATCGCTTGATCAACCGGGGCGGGCGGGAGGGGGCACGTAGGATGGGATCCGTGACCGAGGCTCAGGCGAAACCCCAGACCGGAAAGCGCGTCCTCCTGGCCAAGCCGCGCGGTTACTGCGCGGGAGTGGACCGGGCGGTGCAGACCGTCGAGGAGGCACTGAAGCTCTACGGTGCGCCGATCTACGTACGCAAGCAGATCGTGCACAACAAGCACGTCGTGTCGACCCTGGAGAGGCAGGGTGCGATCTTCGTAGAGGAGAACGAGGAGGTTCCCGAGGGCGCCATCGTGATCTTCTCGGCGCACGGCGTGGCGCCCGAGGTGTACGAGCAGGCCAAGGCGCGTTCACTACGGGCCATCGACGCCACCTGCCCGCTCGTCACGAAGGTCCACCAGGAGGCCCGGCGGTTTGCCGCGGACGACTACGACATCCTGCTCATCGGCCACGAGGGCCAC
The DNA here is from genome assembly GCF_042666615.1 of Plantactinospora sp. GCM10030261. Lineage (NCBI taxonomy): Bacteria > Bacillati > Actinomycetota > Actinomycetes > Micromonosporales > Micromonosporaceae > Plantactinospora > Plantactinospora sp. GCM10030261. The sequence goes on along the minus strand of NZ_JBHTDD010000014.1, from coordinate 61,171 downwards.
GAGGAGGTGGTCGGGACGGCCGGCGAGGCACCCGCGCACATCCAGCTCGTGGACGGTCCCGAGGCCGCCGACACGATAAACGTTCGGGACCCGGAGAAGGTGGTCTGGCTGTCCCAGACCACGCTGTCGGTGGACGAGACGTTGGAGACGGTGGCCCGGCTCAAGCGCCGGCTCCCGATGCTCCAGTCGCCGCCGAGCGACGATATCTGCTATGCCACCTCCAACCGGCAGCACGTGGTGAAGCAGATCGCACCCGACTGCGACGTGGTGATCGTGGTCGGCTCGCGCAATTCCTCGAACTCCGTACGCCTGGTCGAGGTGGCCCTCGACGCCGGGGCGCGGACGGCACACCTGGTCGACTACGCCGCCGAGATTTCCGACGACTGGCTGGTCGGGGTCACCACGGTCGGTGTGACCTCCGGAGCGAGCGTCCCCGACGACCTGGTCATGGAGGTCCTCGACCATCTCGCCGAGCGGGGCTTCGCCGATGTGGCCGAGGTGACGACCGCCGACGAGCGGCTCACCTTCTCGCTCCCGCGTGAACTCAAGCGGGACATGAAGGCCGCCGCCGAGAAGCGGGCCGAGGCCGCCGCCACACTGGCCGCCAGCGTTGCCGAGCGCTGACCAACGCACCCGCTGTGATCAGGTGATCGCGCCAGGTAACCCTCGGGTGCGCGGGAACTCACCGGTGCCGACTTCCGTCGAACACTCATGACCAGAACCCGGATGGCCGCCCCGGTCCTCGTCGCACTGCTCGCGCTCACCGCGTGTGGACAGGGTGAAGGAGTGGGGTCGTCCCCGACCGAATCCGGAGGACCGTCGATGTCCAGTCCCTCCGCGACCCCGAGTCCGACCGGTGGCGGCACGCCGACCGGCGACACGTCCTCGCCCGGCCCGGGCAGCGACCCGTCGCTGCCGTTGCCACCGAGACCCACCGGTCCACCGAAGTCGCCGACCGATCCCCGGCCGGGTGCTTCCATGACGATCAGTGGCACGGTCTCCGCGGGGGTTGAGCCCAACTGCCTCCTGCTGAACGGCTATCTGCTGGTCGGCGGGCCGCGCGAGGTGCTGCGGCCAGGTGCGCGGGTCACCGTGCGGGGCCGGGTGCAGGCGGATGTGATGACCACCTGCCAGCAGGGGACCCCGTTCCTGGTGAGCGACGCGAAGGCCTCCTGACGCGCTGAGGGAGCGGGGGACGCGCGGGTGGGGCGGGGCGGCTGACGCGGTGGAGCCCGCCTCCCGGGTTACCGGGAGGCGGGCTCCGTGTTTCGGATGAATCGGGTCAGTTGACCGAGCCGATGGTCACCTGACCGCGGCCGACGACCGCGCCCTCGCTGGTCACCACAGTCATCTCACCGAAGAGTTGCCGTCCGGCGACCGGTGTCGCCTCGGCGGTCACCGTCCCGTCGAAGGTGGTGGACTCGCCGTTGCCGAGCGCCACCGACTTGTCCGCCACCGTGACGTTGCCGAGGGCCGGCGAGAAGAACACGTCGCGGTAGTCGTACGCGGTGCTGCCGGCCGGGACCGAGTAGCCGTGCACCTCGGCCTCGTAGGTGCCCGGCTCCGGGTTGGCGAGGGAGATGGACTCCTCCGAGTCGCCGTCCGCGTCGTAGGCGACCTCCTCACCGGCCTCGTTGTAGAGGAACAGGTCCAGGTCCGCCGCCGGGTCGGCCGGGTTGCCGATCGACACGTCCAGCCGGCTGGCTCCCTCCGGCACCGTGATGCTGAACCGCTGCCGCTCGCCGTTGGCGATGGTCGGCCTGCTGGCCGCCGAACTGCCCAGCGCACCACCCTTGGCGGTCACCGTGACCGGACCGAACGTGTTTGTCACCGTCCAGGTCACCGGGGCCGGCTCGCCGGCGGTCACCGTGGGCAGGTTGAGCACGGCCGGCTCCACCTGTACGCCCTGCACCCGCGCGGTCAGCTTGAACGGGTTGTCCAGCGCCGGCGACGTGCGCCGGGCCTCGACCTCGATCTCCCAGACGCCCGGGGCCGGGTTCTGGTAGTCCCGCTCCTGGGGCTTGCACTGGTTGGCGTCGGAGAAGTTGGTGAAGCACGCCAGGCTGGACGTGCTCTCCACCGGAACGCCGTCCGGGTTGAACGCGATGAACCGGGTCTGCGAGCCGGTCGCGATGCCGGACAGGTTCACCTGCAACGCGGCCGTGCCCTCGGGGACCGTGACGAAGTACGACTTCGTCAGGTTGCGGTCGACCGAGCCTTCGGTCGAGAAGGCGTAGTCCGGCTTGGTGACCTTGTTGCCGATCACCACGGTATTCATGATCTCGAAGTCGACGGCCGGCGTCGCCGGGTCGTCCACCCGAAGCACCGCGCCGTGCGCACCCGCGTCGCCACGGGCCTTGACGGTGAAGCTGACCGTCTTGTTCAGCGGCAGCACCACCCGGGCCGGGGCCCGGAACGTGCCGTCGTTGCCCAGCCAGCTCAGGTTGTGCGCGATCCGGCCGGCCGGACCCGAGGTGCGGGTGATCTTGACCTTGTAGTCCTTCGACACACCCGGTCGCTGGCCGCCGGCACCGGCGGAGCACCGGTTGTAGATGCCGCTGCCCTTGCCGGGGGTCGGCGCGTACTCACCCTTGGCGTTCTTGCGGGTCAGGTAGTCCGACAGCGACGAGCAGACCGGCGCCACCACGTCGTAGTCGCGGGTCTCCACGCCACCGCGCAGCAACTGCCATGCGCCCGGCACGGTGAGCCGACCGTTGCCCTGGCCGTACGCCGGAGTGCCGTCCATCCACTTCGCTGACGAGTACATCGCCCGGCGCAGTGCCGCCGGGGTCACACCCTTGCTTGTCGCCTTGGCCGCCGAGAGCAGCAGCGCGGCGCCACCGGTGGTCTGCGGGGCCGACATCGAGGTGCCGTTGGCCATCGCGTAGCCCGGCGGTAGCGGGTAGCCGGCCTGCGGCACCGGCGAACCGGCCTGCCACATCGGCGTGGTCGAGATCGCCGAGCCCGGGGCGGTGATGTTCGGCTTGAAGCCGCCGTCCTCGCGCGGTCCGCGGGAGGAGAAGTTGAACAACTGGTACGGCGTCCGGGTGGCCGACCCGTAGTTGGCCAGCCAGGTCGCCTTGCTGATGCCGGCGGCCACGCTTATCGCGTCGCTGGCCACCGACGGGTCACCGACCGTGTTGATGCCGGGACCCGAGTTGCCGGCGGACAGGATGATCTGCACGCCGTACACGTTGATCAGTTCGTTGTAGAGGTCGGCGCGCGCGTTGTGGCCGTCGTTGAGGGCCGGCAGACCGCCGATCGACATGTTGACCACGTCGACGCCCCGATTGGTGACCAGCTCGATCATGCCGTCGGTGAGCGCCACGGCGGTGCAGCCACCACCCCACGAGCAGGCGCGGGCCGAGACCAGCTTGGCACCGGGTGCCGCGCCGTCGAACTCGGCGTTGCCCAGCATGTCGTTGGCGGCGGTGATGCCGGCGACGTGCGAGCCGTGCATGGACTCGACGATGCCGATGTTGACGAAGTCGGCGACGCCGGGCAGGTCGGCGGGTTCGAGGCTGACGTCCTCGCGGTACTCGACGACGAACGGCATCTGCTCGCGGACCGCCGTGTCCGGGTTGTCGGTGCCGAAGTGCCCGACGTCGAACTTCTCCTGGTACGGCCGCATCACGGCGTCGTCGGTGAAGTCGCGGTTCTGGTTGGCGTCCACCCGGATGTCGTGGCTCACCGGGTCGTACAGGATGCCGAAGGTGTCGGTGGTGTCGCCGTCCCGGTTGACGTCGCCACCCGGCTCGCTGCCCTGGGTGGTCGACTCGGAGAACCGGTTGACCCGCCAGGTGCCGGCCGGCGCGGTCCAGTCGGCGTTGGCGTAGGTGAACGTCGGGCCGGTCACCTCGGTGAGCATGGCCCGCCAGGTGAAGTCCTGCTCGACGAGCGGATCCGTCGCGGTGAACCAGTCGACGATCTTCCGTTCGCCGGTCGTCGTGGTCTGCAGCGCCGGGTTGTCCAGGTCGACGCCGGAGTCCATGATGCCGATGGTCACACCGCGGCCGTCCCACTCGGGGTGGGCCTTCTTGAACGCGACGGCACCGGTCTCGTGGGTCGGCATGAAGGGGTTGGCGGCCGGGGTCGACGGACCGGGGCCAGCGACGCCCTGCGTCGACGCCGCCCGGTCGGCCCCGGTCACCGGTTCCGGCTTGGGCAGCGGGATGACCTCGTTGAGGTCGACGGACTTGACGCCGGGCAGCCGGGCAGCGGTAAGCACCTTGTCGGTGGGCACCGTGGCTCGGACGTAGCCGACACGGTCGACCTGCTTGCCGACCTTGCCGCCGAGCTTCTTCAGGCCGTTGGCGACGTCCTTCGTCCTGCCCTTGTCCGCGGCGACGATCAGAACGACCGTCTTCTCCCGCTTGGCCTGCGCCTTGGCGAGCAGGTCGGCGTCGTGGGCGCCGAGTGTCGCGGCGGGAGAGTCCTTGAGCGTGTCGGGATCATTTGCTGGGTCGGCGGTGGCCGGGGAACCACCGCTCATCGTCATGGCGCCAGCGGCCATGACGGCGGCGAGGAGCCCGGTCGACACGCGCCGGCTCCAGCTGGGGGGTTGGGTCACAGTCTCTCTTCCTCCAGAAGAGGGCCCCATCGATGCAGGGCACGTGTGACGCATCTTTCATTCCTGCGTCGGTGCGTGTCACTAGTGCACTGTCTGTTGTGACAACCACGTGACATAGGGCGATCGACATCAATGATTGCGAGGCGACAATCATCGCGTCTGTTCGCGCACCTCCGGCGAGGACAGCGCCACATGGGGTGACGGTTCGTCGAGCAACTCGGGCGCCTGCGGCTGCCGAGGAGCCAGTTCGACCTGGGTCGGGGCCACCAGCTCACCGCCGGACACCCCCAGATCGGCGAGCTTGCGCGCACTGACCAGCACCCGTGCCTCCAGCGAACCCACCGCCCGGTTGTACGCGGTCACCGCACCACCCAACGCGTTGCCGAGTCGACCCACATGGTCGCCCAACGTGGACAAACGCCCGTACAACTCGCGGGCCAGCGAGTGCACCGCCACCGCGTTGCGGGCCAGGGCCTCCTGCCGCCAGGCGTACGCCACCGTCCGCAGCAGCGCCACCAGCGTGGCCGGGGTCGCCAGCACGATGTCCCGGGCAAACGCGTGCTCCAGCAGCGTCGGATCGCGCTGCAGCGCGACGTCCAGGAAGGGGTCGGCCGGCACGAACAGCACCACGAACTCGGGGGTCGAGTCGAACGCCGCCCAGTAGGACTTGGTCGACAGCGCGTCGACGTGCGCCCGCAACGCCCGGGCGTGCGCGTCGAGCCGCTCGTCCCGGCCCCGCTCGTCCCGAGCCTCCATCGCGGACAGGTAGGCGTCGAACGGCGCCTTCGCGTCCACCACCACCGAGCGCCCACCATGCAGCCGCACCACCAGGTCGGGGCGGACAACCTGGTGGTCGGTGCTGGCGGTGACCTGCTCGGCGAAGTCGCAGTGCTCCAGCATCCCGGCCGCTTCGACGATCCGCCGCAACTGGTGCTCGCCCCACCGGCCGCGTACCTGCGGCGCGCGCAACGCGGCGACCAGTTGCTTGGTCTCGGTGCGCAGCTCGCCGGAGACGGCGTTCATCGCCCGGACCTGCTCGCGCAGCTCGGCGTAGGAGTCGACGCGGTCGCGTTCCAGCTCGGCGACCCGCTGCTCGTACCGCCGGAGGGTCTCGTGCAGCGGTGCGACCGCGCGGGCGACCGCCTCCTGCGACTGCGCCGTGGCCTCGTACGACAGGGCCCGCATGGACTGCTCCAGGCGGCCCTCGCCCTCCCTGGTGGCGCGCAATGTCGCGTCCAGCCGGGCGATCTCCGTGGCGGACCGGGACCGGGCGGCGAGCCAACCCACCGCCGCGCCCACGCCCAGGCAGACCACCACCACGGCCAGCGTCGAAGGACTCACGCCGCGAAGCATGCCAAACGGGTACGACGGACGCACGTGCTGCCGCGTCCCGGGCGGCCGTGGCCGAGTCGGGTTACCGTCGTAAAGGTGAGGTTGATCTGGCTGTTGTTGCTGGTAGCGATCATCGTCGGCGCGGTGCTGTGGTGGCGCGGGGAGAGTGCGCGCCGACGCGTTCGGGAACTCGCCGACGCGCGGGCCGACGCGCAACGTTGGTACGAGCGGCTCGGCGGTCAACTCATGAACCTGCACGGCGAGGAACCGGCGGTCCGCCAGGCGCTCTCCGACGCGGGGGAGCGGTACAACGCCGCCGGCAGCCAGCTTGAGCAGGCCGGATCGGCCCGGCAGTACGAGTTGGCCCGGGAGACCGCGCTGGAGGGCCTGACGTACATCCGCGCCGCCCGGGTGGCGATGGGCATTGATCCGGGGCCGGAGCTGCCCCAGCTCGCGGCGGCGCGCGGCACCGGCCAACTCACAAAGGAACGTCAGGTGGACGTCCAGGGGCAGACGTTCCGCGCCGGACCGCAGCCGGGGGCGGCGACACCGTACTACTACCCCGGCGGTCGCTTCCAGGGCCGGCCGGTGCCGGCCGGCTGGTACTCCACCCCCTGGTGGAAGACCGCGCTGGGCGCCGGCGTCGGCGTGGTCGGTGGTCTGCTGATCGCCGACGCGCTGTTCTCGCCGACCTTCGGCGACCCGGGTTACGGCGCCGGTGACCAGGAGGACCTGGCGGCCGGCGGCGAGGACTTCGGCGGCGACCAGGACCTCGGCGACGCCGGTGGTGGTGACTGGGGTGGCGGTGGCGACCTCGGTGGCGGCTGGGGCGGCGGCGACTTCGGTGGTGGTGACTTCTAGCCGGAAGCGCCGTCCCCGGGCCGGCCGGCCGGCTGCGCGGTTGGCTGGTCGGCGGCGAGCCGCTGGTAGGTGGTCGCCCGCCGGAGCTGGACCCTCGACTGCCAGACGGTGACGACCGCGGCGAGCGTCACCAGCGCGGCGGCCATCCACCAGCCCGGCTCGCTCCAGACCGCGAGGGCCGCGGCGATCAGTGCGAGGCCGCCGAACAGGATGCCGAGCACCGCCGGCGCGTGTCGCTGGCCGAGCTGCGTCCGGGTCACCGCCAGCGCGGCCGCCGCCACCCGCGGATCGGCGGGCGGCTCACCGCGCCGCACGGCCCGGATCGCCCGGCCCCGTTCCTCCGGGGTCAGCGGCGGCCCGTCCGGCGGATCGAGCCGGCGCTGCTGCCGGGCGATGACCAGGGTCATCGCGAGGGCGTACGGGATGGTCAGGGCCAACGCGCTAAGCGCGACGGGCGAGGTCGGACGTTCCCCGGAGAACACCTGCCAGCCGAACATGAGCCCCCCGAAGAGGACACCCGCCACCGATCCCCTGGCCCACAACGGCCATTCGCTCATGCCACGCATGCGTCGACGCTAGATCAACCAATTGCGCGCTTCGACCCGTACGCCGGTCGGATTGTCGCTGTTCGCGGACGGCGCCATGATGTCACGTTCCGGTTGCGCCCGGTGACCGCTTGCCACTTCGGCTCCGTCGGCGCGGGTCCCGCGGGCGGGACGGTCGCCGGACCATCCGGTCTGCCGGTGCGGGGATGGTAGGGCTGGCCGGATGGCATCGACCAGCCGCCGGCCGGCAGAGTTGACACCGTGAGCACGCAGACGCCGACCGCCGACCAGACCCGCGCACCGCTCCGCCGCGCCACCGCCTGGCTGCTCAGTACGGCGGTCGCGGCGGTCGCGGTGGCCACGGTCACCACGATCTCCCAGGTGCTCGAACGGTTCCACTGGTGGGCCGGATTCGTGCTGCTCCCCGGGGCGCTGATCGCCGCGGCAGGGGGCCCGTGGCTGCTCCGGGGCGGCGCCCGCGCCGTTGGCGGTTACGTCGTGACCTGCGTGGGGGCGCTCGTCTTCACCGTCGGGACACTGCTCATGCTCGGTGCGATGGGCGACGGCTGGCCCATCATGATCAGCCTGCCGGCGGCCTTCGTCGCCGGGACGTACCTGTGGCGCCCGGAGCATCCGTTGCTGCGCGGCCTGCACCGGACCGTGGCCATGCTGGCGCTGCTGACCGTGCTGCTGGGGTTCACATTCCTGGTGCTGCGGGCCGGCTGGTTCTACCCCCGCTCCGGCTGGTGGGGGGCCTTCATGATGGCCGCCGGCCTGATCGTCGCCGGGAACGGCGTCGAGGTGGCCCGGCACCGCATGCCCTACCGGCTGTCGGCGGCCACCCTCGCCTTCGGCCCGGCCGTGCTCACGTTCCTGCTCGGCCTGCGCTTCCTGCGCGGCTGGTAGCCCGGCTCCGCCATCGCCGCGCGGGCGGCCGCGACGCCCGCCCGCTCCGGCCCGGCACCACTATCCCGTCACCGCCCGGAGCGCTTGCCCCTCACTTACGCGAGGGAGTCCTGCCATTGGCGATGCAGATCGGCGTACCGACCGCCGCCGGCGATCAAGGTGGCCGGCGGGCCGTCCTCCACGATCCGGCCGTCGGACAGCACCAGCACCCGGTCGGCGATCTCCACGGTGGACAGCCGGTGGGCGATGACCAGCGCGGTCCGGTCCCGCAGGATGGTTCGCAGCGCGCGCTGCACCAGCCGTTCGCTCGGCACGTCCAGCGCCGAGGTCGCCTCGTCCAGGATCAACACGGCCGGGTCGGCCAGGAACGCGCGGGCGAACGCGACGAGCTGTCGCTGCCCGGCGGAGAGCCGGCCGCCCCGGCGGTGCACGTCCGTGTCGTACCCGTCGGGCAGCCGGGTGACGAAGTCGTGCGCGCCGATGGCCTGCGCGGCGGCCTCGATCTCGGCGGCCGTGGCGCCTGGTCGGCCGAACCGGATATTGTCGGCCACCGTGCCGGTGAACAGGTGCGTCTCCTGGGTCACCATGACCACCGCCCGCCGCAGGTCGGCGTCGGCCAGGCGGCGCAGGTCGATCCCGTCGAGCCGGACCGTGCCGGCCGTCGGGTCGTAGAAGCGGGCCACCAGCTTGGCGATTGTTGACTTGCCGGCCCCCGTCGTGCCCACCAGGGCCACCGTCTGGCCGGCCGGCACGGTCAGTCGCAGTTCGGGAAGGACGACGGTGTCCGGGCGGTAGCCGAAGGTCACGGCGTCCAGCTCGATCCGGCCCCGACCCGGACCGGTCCGGGCCGCAACGGGCCGCGCGGGCTCCGGCACCGACGGCTTCTCGTCGAGTACGCCGGACAGCTTCTCCAGCGCCGCGGTGGCGGACTGGAGGGCGTTGTAGAACTGGCTCAGCTCCTGCATCGGCTCGAAGAACCGGCGCAGGTAGAGCAGGAACGCGGCGAGCACGCCCACCCCGACCGCGCCGCTGAGCACTCGCCAACCGCCGTACGTGAGCACCACGGCGATTGTCACGTTGCCGATCACCTTGATTCCCGGTGAGTACAGGGCGACCAGCCGGAACGCGCGCAGGTTGGCGCGCCGGTGCTCGTCGTTGACCGCGTCGAAGATCTGCTGGTTGCGCGGTTCGCGGCGGAACGCCTGCACCGCCCGGATTCCGCCGAGCGACTCGACGAAGTGGACGATCACCAGCGCGATGGCCTCCCGGGTGCGCCGGTAGGCCGCCGCCGAGGCGCGCGCGAACCAGGCCGACAACCACAGCAGGAACGGGAAGGCGAGCAGCGTCGCGGTGGCCAGCGGCGGGTCCAGCCAGAGCAGGATGCCGGCCACCGACGCGATGGACAGGACGGCCAGCACGAGGGCGTCTATCCCGCCGTCCACCAGTTCGGCGATCGAATCCATGTCGCTGGTCAGCCGGGCCACCACCCGACCCGAGGTGTACCGCTCGTGGAATCCCACGGACAGCCGCTGGAAGTGGCCGTACAGCCGATTGCGCAGGTCGAACAGGACGGCCTGGCCGATCCGCGCGGACAGGGCGAGGAAGCCGCGCTTGCCGGCGTACTCGGCGGCGGTGGCGACCCCGAAGGCGACGATGATCCCGGTCAACGGCGCCCAGTCGCCGGCCCGCAGCGGGTCGATGGCCCGGTCGATACCCAGCATGATCAGGTACGGGCCGGCCATACCGGCGGCGTTCTGCACAAGCAGCAGGCCCACCGTGACGGTCAGCAGCTTCCGGTGCGGGCGCAGCAGCGAGCGCAGCAACGCCCGGCTGCGGGCCCGCAACAGCGCGACCGCCGGGGCGGTGGCCGCCTCGGCGGCGGTCCGGTCGGCGTCCGCCTCGACGGCGACGCCCCGCCACGCCGTCAGGTCCGGGTCGCGGTGGTGGCCGGCCGGCGTACCCGTCCGGTCACCGGTCGTCCGGTCGACGGTCTCGGGTCGCATGGTCACCGGACGAATCCCAGCTCGTCAGCGGGAAGGCCGACCGCGTCGGCGGACGCCGGCTCAGCCGGGGCGCGAGCCGCCTCATCGGTCTCCAGCCCCGCGGGGTCCGCGGCGGCCAGCACGGCCCGGTACGCCGGCACGGTGGCCAGCAGCTCGGAGTGGGTACCGACGGCGGTGATCCGGCCCCCGGAGAGCAGCGCGACCCGGTCGGCGAGGGCGACGGTCGACGGTCGGTGCACCACCACGAGGGCCGTGCTGCCCCGCAGCACCCGCGTCAACGCCCGCTCCACAAGCGCCTCCGTGTGCACGTCCAGGGCGGAGAGCGGGTCGTCGAGCACCAGCACCCGCGGCCGACCGAGCACGGCCCGGGCCAGCGCGAGTCGTTGCCGCTGCCCGCCCGAGAGTGACAGGCCCTGTTCACCGATCCGGGTGGCCAGCCCCCACGGCAGCTCGTACACGAACTCGGCCTGGGCCACCGCCAGCGCGGCGCGTACCTCGTCCTCGCCGGCGTCGTCACGGCCGAGGGTGAGGTTCTCCCAGACAGACATGGAGAAGAGGGTGGGTTCCTCGAAGGCGACCCCGACCGCCCGGCGCAGCGAGTCCAGCCGGATGTCGCGCACGTCCCGGCCGTCCAGCGTGACCCGCCCGGCGGACGCCTCGTACAACCGGGGCAGCAGGGACAGCAGGGTGGTCTTGCCGCTGCCGGTGGCGCCGACGATGGCCAGCGTCTCGCCGGGCCGTACGGTGAGGTCGACCCCGCGCAGCACCGGCTCCCGACCGCCCGGGTAGGTGAAGCTGACGTTGTCGAAGCGCACCGCACCGGCGGTGTCGGCGACCCGTAGCGCGACGGCGTTCGGCCGGTCCACGATCGCCGGCTCGGTGTCCAGCACCTCCTGGATGCGGTCGGCGGCGGTCATCGCCTCCTGACCGTTCGCGATGATCCAGCCGAGCGACTCCACCGGCCAGACCAGCATCAACTGGAGGGTGACGAAGGCGATCAACTCGCCGATGGTCAGCGCACCGCGGGCCGCCGCCACCGTACCGGCGACCAGTACCGCTCCCATTGTCACGTTGGACACGAGGTCGAACTGGGCCGCGGTGCGGGCGAGTAGCCGGCCCTTGCCGACGGCGGTGTCCCGCAGGCCGCGGGTACTTCCGGCGAATCGGGCCGTCATCTCGGGGCGGCGGCCGTACGCCTTGATGGTCCGCAATCCCTGCGCCGACTCCTCGACAAGCGTGGCCACGTCGCCGAGCTGGTCCTGCATCCGCCGCGAGGCGGTCAGGTAGAACCTGGTGAACCGGCGGCTGACCAGGAACAGCGGCACCGCGCTGGCGGCGACGAGCAGGCCGAGCCAGCCGTTCAGGCCGATCAGCAGGGTCACCACCACGATGTAGGTGGCGAGGTTGACGACCAGGAAGATCAACCCGAAGGAGAGGAATCGGCGGATCACCGAGAGATCGCTGACGGCCCGGGACAGAAGTTGGCCGGACTGCCACCGGTCGTGGAAGCCCGCCGGCAGCCGCTGGAGGTGGGCGTAGAGGTCGGTACGGATAGCCGCCTCCAGGCCGACCGCGTACGACGACTGAACCCACCGACGAACGAAGATCAACAGGGCTTCGATCAGGCCGAGCAGCAGCGCCAACCCGCCCAACCAGAACAGCCCGGCCCGGTCTCCGTGGGCCACCGGACCGTCCACCACCCGCCGCACCACAAGCGGTACGGCGATGCCGGCGCCGGTGGAGGCGAACGCGCCGAGCCCCAACCAGATCAGTTGCCCCGCGTACGGCCGGACGTAGCGGCGCAGCCGCCAGAGGTTGTGCATGGGGTGCCGGTGTCCGGGGGGCCGCCGCGCGGGGCGGTCGGTCCGGCTCGGCAGCACGGACCGACCCTATCGGCCATCGATGAATTCCGGCGTCAGCTTGGTGTCAACTGCCGCTCGTGACCGAGAAGCCACTTCTTCACGTCCAGACCCCATCGGTAGCCGCCCAGCCCACCGTCGGTGCGCAGCACCCGGTGGCAGGGCACGAACAGCGCCACCGCGTTGTACGCGCAGGCAGCGGCGGCGGCTCGCACCGCCCGGGGCCGACCCGTCAGCTCGGCGTACCCGGTGTAGGTCACCGGTTGGCCCGGCTTCACCTCCCGCAGCACCCGCCAGGCGTGCTCCCGGTATGGCCCGCCGGTGTGCTGTTCCACGACGATCGCGTCGAGGACACCGAGATCGCCGGCGAGGTAGTCGGCAACGGCGGCGTCCACCGGTCCGGCGGGCGGACTGTCCCGCACCGGTGCCCGTAGCCGCGGATGGACCAGGGCGAGCAGCGGTTCGGGGTCGGTCGTGAAGCCGGCGGCGCGGACCGCGCCGGCCGGCGTGACCAGGGCGGTGAACGGCCCGACCGGCGTGTCGATCGTCATCCTCGCCAGGGTCTGCATGGTTCATCTCCTCGATTCGGCATCGGATTCGGGCGCGGCGCAGGTCTTGGGTCCGGTCTCGGATGCGGCGTCGGCTCCGTGGTCGGACGCGGATCCGGGCTCGGATACGGGTTCGGGTCCGGGCTGGGGCCCGGGTTCGGCTCGCCAGAGCCGGGTCACGGCGTACGAGCGCCACGGTCGCCAGCGTTCGGCGTGCCGGTCGAGCGTCCGCGGGTCGTCAGGCAGACCGAGGGTCGCGGCGCCGCGGCGGACACCCAGATCAGTGGGGAGGAACGCGTCGGGGTCGCCGATCGCCCGCATCGCCACGTAGGCGGCGGTCCAGGCACCCACCCCGGGCAACGCGGTCAGCCCGGCCACCGTCTCGGCCCGGTCACCGCCGGGGTCGAGGTTCAGGGCGCCGTCGACGACCGCCCGGGCTATCGCGCGGATCGTGCTGCGCCGGGCCATCGGCATCCGGAACGCCTCGTCGGGTAACCCCAACACCTCCCCAGCGCTCGGAAACCCCCACCCCCCGTCCCCCCACCCCCCGTCGTGTTGATCAAGAGGTTCGCGTCACCGTAAGGCCGGATCGGTGACGCGAACCTCTTGATCAACGCGGTAGAGCGGGAGAGGCGGGTGGGGGCGGGCGGCGCGGACCAGGTGGGCGAGCACGGTCCGGGCGCCGGCCACCGAGATCTGCTGACCGACGACGGCCCGTACCGCCATCTCGAACCCGTCCACGGCGCGGGGCACCCGTACCCCCGGCTCCCGGGCGACCGCGGCGGCGAGCGCCGGATCCGCGGCGAGCGTGCTGTCGACGGCCACCGGGTCCGCGTCCAGGTCGAGCAGGCGGCGGCAGCGGGCCACCGCGGGCGCGAGATCGCGTACGTCGTGCAGCCGCAACGTGGCGGCGACAAACCCGGTGAGCGGGGTGAGCATCACCTCCGCCGGACCGTGTGGCAGCGTCAGTCCGCGCCGGTATGCCCCGGCGCTTACCTCCTCGACGCCTGGCACCGCCCGGGCGGCCAGGAAATCCAGCAGCGCGCCGGTGTGCAGCGGTGGCCGGTACGCCAACCGGAGTGAAATGGTGCCGGCCTCCCGCTGGGCGTGCTGGCCGCTCCCGCGTTGCTGGCCGGGGTGCTGGCCGGCCTCGCGTTGCTGGCCGCCCCCGGGTTGCTGGCCGCCCCCGCGGCCGTGCCGGCGCCCGCGCAGGTCTGACGGCGCGGCCCCGTACACCTCACGGATGGTGTCGTTGAACTGCCGGACACTGCCGAATCCGGCGGCGAAGGCGATCTCGGCGAGGCCGAGGTCGGTGGTTTCCACCAGGATCCGGGCGGTCTGCGCCCGCTGTGCCCGGGCCAGCGCCAACGGGCCGGCGCCGAGTTCGGTGGTGAGCATCCGGTGCAGATGCCGCTCGGTGTAACCGAGGCGGCTTGCCAGGCCGGGCACCCCCTCCCGGTCGACCACGCCGTCGCCGATCAGGCGCATCGCCCGGCCCACCAGGTCGGCCCGGGCGTCCCATTCCGGCGAGCCTGGGGAGGCGTCCGGCCGGCATCGGCGGCAGGCCCGGAAGCCGGCCCGCTGCGCCGCCGCCGACGACGGATAGAACCGGACGTTCTGCCGCTTCGGGGTGGTGGCCGGACAGGACGGCCGGCAGTAGATGCGGGTGGTCGTGACGGCGGTGTAGAACCAGCCGTCGAACCGCAGGTCACGGCTGTCGACTGCCCGATAGCACCGCTCGAAGTCCAGGTCCACACGGCAATACTGCCGCGTACCGCGGTCCAGGGCTCGCGGGAATCGGACATGGTGGTGTCCCCTCCCCGCCGCCTCCCCGGCTGGCTCCGCGTCCCCGGCTGGCCCCCGCCTCCCCGGCCGGCTCCCGCCTCCCCGTGTCGATCATGAGATTATCGTGGTTTCGATCACCGAGAGCCCCGCAACGTCATGATCAACGGAGTCGGGTTGCCGGCCGCGTAGACTGGCCGCCCGTGAGTCTCACCATCGGAATCGTCGGGCTGCCCAACGTCGGCAAGAGCACCCTGTTCAACGCCCTGACCAAGAACGACGTCCTCGCGGCCAACTACCCGTTCGCCACGATCGAGCCGAACGTCGGCGTGGTCGGGCTGCCTGACGAGCGGCTCGGCAAGCTCGCCGACATCCACGGCTCGCAGAAGATCATTCCGGCGGCGGTGTCGTTCGTCGACATCGCCGGGCTGGTCCGTGGCGCGTCCAAGGGGCAGGGCAGGGGCAACGCCTTCCTGGCGAACATCCGCGACGCCACGGCGATCTGCCAGGTGGTACGCGCCTTCTCCGACCCCAACGTGGTGCACGTCGACGGCAAGGTGTCGCCGGCCGACGACATCGAAACGATCAATACCGAGCTGATCCTGGCCGACCTCCAGACGATCGAGAAGGCGCTGCCCCGGCTGGAGAAGGAGGCCCGAGTCCGCAAGGACCGCGCCCCGGCGGCCGCCGCCGCGAAGCAGGCCGCCGAGCTGCTCAACACCGGCACCACCCTGTACGCCGGGGCGAAGGCTGCCGGCGTCGATGTGGCCGAGCTGCGCGAGTTGCACCTGCTCACCACGAAGCCGTTCCTGTACGTCTTCAACGTCGACGAGGAGGAACTGGCCAACGAGGCGTTCCTCGACGAACTGCGAGCCCTCGTGCACCCCGCCGAGGCGGTGTTCATGGACGCCAAGGTCGAGTCGGAGCTGATCGAGCTGCCCGCCGACGAGGCCCGAGAGCTGCTCGAATCGATCGGACAGCCGGAACCGGGACTGGATCAACTGATCCGGGTCGGCTTCCGCACGCTCGGCCTCCAGACGTACCTCACGGCGGGCCCGAAGGAGGCGCGGGCCTGGACCATCCCGGTGGGGGCTACCGCCCCGGAGGCCGCGGGGGTCATCCACTCCGACTTCCAGCGCGGCTTCATCAAGGCCGAGATCATCTCGTACGACGATCTGGTGGCCGCAGGGTCGATGGCGGCCGCCAAGGCCGCGGGCAAGGTACGCATCGAGGGCAAGGACTACGTCATGCGGGACGGCGACGTGGTCGAGTTCCGGTTCAACGTCTGATCTCGGTTCAACACCTGCCTCCTAGACTTCGTCCATGTCGAAGCTGAAGGCGTTGGCCGTCCGCTGGCGCTCCGACGATTTCCCTGGCTGGGTCGAGGTCTTGATCCGGGACGCACGCGGGCAGGTCCACCGCATCATCGAGAAGGTCCCCGTCCTCACATCGCTGAACATGACGCGCGATTCGTCCTTCCCGCTCCAGTTCTGGATCGAGGCGAGGACCGAAAGCGTTGACGGCGGCGAGATGGTCGTGACCCTGCCGTACGGAATCGAATCGACGGAGGGCAAGCGGAGCCTGGTCGTCGTCCCGGTTGACGTCGATCAGGCCAGCTACCGCCATGCCCGCCAATGGCTCGACCACGCGGTTCACGAGCTTCCAGTCGGTGTGCTCTGGGGTCCCGATGGCGCAACACCTGGCCAGTGCGCCGAAATGCTGGACGGCCTGGACGAGTTCGCCCGGATCTGTGCTCGCCTTGGGCTCGACGACCATGCGGAGTTCATCGAGGCGTGCCGGTGGCACTTCGACCATTACCCGCACTACCTGGGGCGCCGTCGCCACTTCGTGGACTATGCGACCTACATTCGGGACCGACGCGGACCGTTGCAGGTCCAATCTCCCGCGAGCCCGGGCTGGCTGGGGCGGCGCTGACGACCGTTGCCTGACCTTGGTAACACCGTGGTATGGTCGGCGAATGGCGAGGACGAAGAAGGTCACGATCACGCTGCCGGCGGAGCTGCTGGAGAGCATGAAGTCGCACACCGACAACGTCTCCGGCTACCTGACCGAGTTGGCCGAACGGGCCGAGCGGCGCAGGCTTCTGCGTGAGGAGCTGGACCGCTACCAGGAGGAGTTCGGGGCGTTCACCGCCGAGGAGATGGCCGAGGCGCAGGTGCTCCTGCACGGGTCTGAGGGGATGGGGCGTGCGGCGTGAGCCTCGAGTCGCTGGTGCTCGACTCGCAGGGCTTCGCCAGGTGGATCGACCGGGACCGCACGGTGATGCGACTGCTGGAGCAGGCGGAGCGTGATGGGACCGATCTGGCCATGTCGGCGGCAACGATCATCGAGGTTGTCCACTCCGGGGTGGACGTTGCCCGGCTGAGCTGGCTGCTGTCCCGGATCCGGGTGGAGGCGGTGACGAAGGAGAGTGCCCGCCGCAGCGTGGGTCTGTTGAAGGCGGCGGGGCTGCACGGGCACAAATACGCCATCGATGCGATGGTCGCCGAGTTGGCGCTGCAACTGCCCGCGCCGGTGGCGGTCCTGACATCCGACGTCGACGACATGGTCAAGCTGTGCGGGCAACGGGTCCGGGCCATCAGGCTGTAGACAGGCCCTCCGACCGAGGTTGATCCATATCGGGATCCGCTAGTGTCTGCGCCGTGAATCTCATGATCGACGAGAGCAGTCGCCAGGTACGGGAGTTCGTTTGCCAATGCTGCAACACGCCAGCAGACCGGACTTGGGCCAACATCCATGACGGTGACACCGCCATGGCTGTCTACTTCGCAAGTTGCTACCACCACGGCGGGGTTCACGAGGTCTGGATCGATGCCATCCTGGGGAGCTGGGGCGACGACCGCTTCGACGATCACATCACCTTCGGCTGCCGGGTTGGCCCGGTGGCCGGCTCGCCTACACCTGCGGCGACGCTGGTCAACGGTGGTGAGGTCGCCGGAGACAGCCCGATCTTCGGCCGCAAGCTCAGCCGTGAAGATGGCTTGAGTCACCCTCGGGTTGCTGACTTCTGGCAACTTGTTGACCTGATCTTGGAGCAGGATGAGCTGGTTCGCCGCCACGTTTACGGGCCGGTGACCTCCGACGGGGCCGCGCCCGCCGAGTAGCTTGAACGGCGGCGGCAATCGTTGGCGCAGTCTGGCTCCCTGCGTCCGGGTGGTCACGACGACGATGTCGGCCAGGAAGTCCACATCCGCCATGGTCGCCACTCTCAACCCGTACACCTGTGGAGTGAACCAGGTCTGATTTAGTGGTCGCATGGGTGATCGGTTGCCGCTGTCGGCCGACGAGTTGCTGGACATCGTCGACGAGCGGGACCGGGTGGTGGGGCAGGCACGGCGCAGTGTCGCGTACGCCGAACGGTTGCGCCACCGCTGCGCGTTCGTGCTTGCCCGGGACGCCGCTGGGCGGACCTTCGTGCACCGGCGGACCGCGGGCAAGCTCGTCT
Organism: Plantactinospora sp. GCM10030261; assembly: GCF_042666615.1. NCBI lineage: Bacteria > Bacillati > Actinomycetota > Actinomycetes > Micromonosporales > Micromonosporaceae > Plantactinospora > Plantactinospora sp. GCM10030261. The sequence continues at coordinate 43,299 of NZ_JBHTDD010000014.1, read as the reverse complement.
TCCCGTCCAGGTACGACATGTTCGTCGGCGGAGTGGTCGGCGCGGGCGAGTCGTACGACGAGGCGGCGTTGCGCGAGGCGGAGGAGGAGTTGGGGGTGACCGGCCTGCCCGCGCCCGTACCGCTGTTCAAGTTCCTGTACGAGACGCCGCGGCATGCCTGGTGGTCGGCGGTGTACGAGGTGCGCTGCCCGGTCGAGGTCGCCCCGCAGGTCGAGGAGGTCGCCTGGTACGCGTTCCTGACCGAGGAGGAGTTGCATCGGCGGCTCACCGAGTGGGACTGGGTGCCGGACGGCCTGGACGCGTACCGCCGGTTGCTCGCCTGGCGGCAAGCGGAGGGCAGCGGCTGACCGGCTGCTCGACGCGGCGCTATGGTGTGCCGCATGGTCGTCCACCGGCTGAGCAAGGATGAGGCCCGCCGCATCGCGATCCACGCCCAACTGCTCGACGCGCCCCGCCCGGTCGATCTCGTCGAGGTCGTCGACCGGCTGACCGTGTTGCAGATCGACCCCACCGCGGCCATCGCGCCGAACGCGGACCTGGTCCTGTGGAGCCGGCTCGGGTCGACCTACGATCCCGCCGATCTGACCAGGGCGGTCGAGCACGATCGGACGCTTGTCGAGACGGTCGCCTACGTCCGTCCGCCCCGGGACGTGCCGGCCGTCATCGCCGAGGTTCGCGACGCCGAGACCTATCCCGCGATGACGGAATGGCTCACCGTCAACGAGCCGTTCCGCCGCGACATCCTCGCGCTGCTGGCGGAGAAGGGGCCGTTGCTCTCCCGGGACGTCCCCGACACGAGCGTGCGGCCCTGGCCGTCGTCGGGCTGGACCAACAACCGGAACGTCACCAAGATGCTGGAGGCGCTCGCGCTTCGCGGGCACGTCGCCATCTCCGGTCGCAAGGGCCGGCAGCGCTACTGGGATCTTCCCGAGCGGGTGTATCCGCCCGACCTGCCGATCCTCGATCTGGATGCCGCGATCAGGCACCGCAGGCAACGGCGGCTCGCGGCGCTCGGCATCGCCCGGTCGACCGGCCCGCAGATCCCGGGCGAGCCGCCGTACGCTGGGGACGCCGGCGAGGAGGCCGTCGTCGAGGGCACGCCCGGCACCTGGCGGGTGCATCCGGCGTACCTGGGCCTGCCGTTCCAGGGACGGACGGCGTTGCTGTCACCGTTCGACCGGCTCATCCACGACCGGGTGCGGGCGGAGCAGATCTTCGAGTACGAGTACGTCCTGGAGATGTACAAGCCGAAGGAGAAGCGCCGGTGGGGTTACTTCGCCCTGCCCGTCCTGCATCGGGACCGGCTGATCGGCAAGCTCGACGCCACGGCGGACCGGCGGGCCGGCACGCTCGTGGTCAACGCCGTCCACGAGGACGTGCCGTTCACGGCGGAGATGGCGGCGGCGGTGCGCGCCGAGATCTCCGATCTGGCGGGGTGGCTTGGGCTCGCGGTCACCGGGGTCTGATACCGGGGTTGCCGACGGGGTCCGCCGGGTCGAGGATCGGCGGATGGGCGTACGTCGGGTGGTTCCGGATCTGAAGAGCGGTGATCTGTTGGCGGCGGTCGCCTTCTACACCTCGGTGCTCGGGTTCCGGGTGGTGATGGACCTCGGCTGGGTGGTGACGCAGGTCCGGGCCACTCCAGGCGGACGACCGACGTTCATCCCACCACCCTGGATCGACCCCCAACAACAACCCCGACGCAACACCTACCACCGGCGATGCTGAACCCACCGGCGACGCTGAGCCCCACCGGCGATGCCGAACCGGCTCCGGCCGGGCGGCGGTGCGCCGGCTCAGCCGGATGGATGGTCGCCGGTCGCCCCGTCGATCAGTTCCCGGAGGATGTCCAGATGGCCGGCGTGCCGGGCGGTTTCCTCGATCATGTGGATCAGCACCCAGCGCAGCGTCACCGACTGACCCTGCCAGTGGGTACCCTCGGCGGTGACGTCGAGGTCATCGATCACCTGGTTGGCGGCGGCCCGCGCACGCCCGTAGAACGCGACGATGTCCGCGGTGGTCTCGTGCGGCTCCACCCGCAGGTCTGCCTCCGGGTCATCGTCGTCGAACGGCAACGGCTCGGTCGGCCGGCCGAAGGTCTCGCAGAACCACCCGTAGTCGACCGCCGCCAGGTGCTTGACCAGGCCCAGCATGGTCGTGCCAGAGGGGGTCATCGGCCGCCGGAGCTGCTCGTCGGTCAGTCCGTCGAGCTTCCACAGCACCACGTCGCGGTGCCGGTCCAGACTGACCTTGAGGCTCTGCTTCTCGTCGCCGGTGTACGGCACCCATCGCGTCATCCGCGGACGGTAGCAGCGCCGGCCTCCGCCATCAGCCGGACGTCAGCGCAGTCGAACGTAACGCTCTTGATATAGCTGGCCACGTCAGGAGGGGTACGGCCCGACGGCCAGGCGATAAGCTGATCCCCGGCGGCCGGGACATCACCTGGCTGCAAACCGCCTACCTGGTCCCATCGTTCGTCCTGCTCCTGGCCGCGCTCGCCACCACCTGCGGGGTGCTGCTCACTGCCCGGCTCTGGTGGCTGACCCGGCGGCACCGGCCAGACACCGCGGCGGAGCGGGCGTAGTGCGTCGGCCGGAGGATGGTCAGGTCGGAGGGACGGTCAGGCCGCCATCCGGCCGGCGTCGGCCGGCACCGGCTCGGGCTGGGGAACATCGCCGCCCCGGCGCGGCAGCAGCAGGGCGCTGGCCAGGCAGCAGACGCCGGCCACGGCGAGCGCGACCCGGGTGGACGTGACGGCCGCGATCGCGCCGCCGGCGGCCATGAACAGCGGCTGGGCGACCTTGGACCCCATCGACCAGGCGGTCGCCACCCGGGCCATCACCGTGTCGTCGGTGGCCTCCATCCGGTACGTGGTGAAGGACGGGTTGAACACGCCGACGATGAACAGCAGGCCGGTCTCCGCGATGGTGATCACCACAAGGCCACCGGTGCCGGGCGGCGCCAGCGGCAGGAGCAGCAGCCACGGTGCGCGCAGCGCCCCGAAGACGATCAGGGTGCGCCGCAGGGTCAGCCGCCGGATGATCGCCGGGGCGAACCGGGCGCTGAGCACGGCGCCGAGGCAGGGCACGCCGATCGAGAGGCCGTACTGCCACGGCGACAGCGCCAACTCCCGCAGCATGAAGACGACAAGCAGCGGCGAGGTCAGCATCACCGCGCCGCCGAACAGCATCGCGTTCCAGAACAACGCCCGCAGGTCAGGACGGGCGAAGATGTATCGCCAGCCGGCCGTGAGATCGGTGAACCGCCTCCCGCGTACCGGCTCCGGTGTCGGTTCGGGCGCCGGCTCCGGCCGGCGGACCCGGCGGATCCATGCGGCCGACAGCAGGAACGAGACCGCGTCCACGACGAGCGTGGCGGTAGCCCCGAGCCAGCCGATCAACGCCCCACCGGCCGGCGGCCCAAGGCTCAGCGTCAGCCACCGCGTCGACTCGAACCGGCTGTTGCCCTCCGCCCGGTCCGCGGGTGGCAGCAGCGCCTTGAGGTGGGCACCGCTGGCCGCGGTGAAGGCGATGGTCGCCGTGGTGTGCAGCACGCCCACGACGCACAACTGCCAGTACGTCAGGACGCCCAGCGCCGCGGCGACCGGGACGCTGATCAGGGCGGCGAACCCGACCAGGTCGCTGACGATCATGGCGGGCCGCTTGCGGCGGGCGTCGATCCGGGCGCCGATGGGCAGCAGGAGCATCGCGCTGGCCAGCCCGCCCAGGGCGGCCAGCAGCGACACCTCGAACGCGGAGACATCAAGCAGCAGCACCGCGACGAGCGGCAACGCGCCGGAGCCCACCGCGCTGCCCGCGCTGCTGAACGCGTACGCCGTCCAGAGCCGATCGAAATCCGCGCCGAGCCCCCGCTTCCGCACCCGGCGACCCTACTGGATCAGGCGGGCGTGGGGATCCGCGTCACACGGCGCGTCGCAGCGTCAACGCCTGGAATCGCAGCTCACCGACGGGTACGGCGTGGAAGTCGACGATCTCGAACGCGTCGGCGGCGAACCGCTGGATCTCCTCGTCGGTGCGGAACGAGAAGAACCGGGGCGGATCGTGCTGGTCGTCCGCGGCGATGCCCTCCTCGGCCAGGCCGCCCCACAGGCCGAGGAAGAACAACCCACCCGGGCGCAGCGCGGCGCGGACCCGCCGGAGCACCGCCGGCAGGTCTGCGGTCGGCACGTGTAGCAGGCAGTTCACCGAGTACGCCGCGTCGAACGGTCCGGGCAGGTCCTCCCGCCGGATGTCCAGCACCCGGGCGTCGATGCCCTTGGCGCGGCACCGGGCCACCATCGCCGGCGACAGGTCCGTGGCCAGCACCTCAAACCCATGACCACGGAAGAACGCGCTGTCCTGCCCGGTGCCGGCACCGATCTCCAGTAACCGGACCGAACGGTCGAGGGGTGCCTCCGGCTGGGTGGACGTGCCGGGCTGGGTGGGCGTGCCGGCGTCCCGCAACCGGGCCAGGAAGGTGTCCCGTTCGACAAGCCTGAACGGCTGCTTGTCCGCCCGGTCCCGGGCCGCGGCGCCGTTGTCGTACGCCGACCGCAGCCGTTCGGCGAGGCTGCGGTCAGGGTCGTCGGTGACCGGAGTCAGGGACAGGCGGGCCATCAGGTGTTCTTGACGGTGCTGCGCAGCCAGGTGGACAGTTCGGCCCGGGCACCGGAAGCGAACCGGAACTCGTGGAAACCGGCCATCATGCCTCCTCGGCGGAGATGCTGACCACCCTCACGGACGGTGGGATCCCGCGACAGTAGCGGCCCGGCGATACCGATCCGGAGGCGGCAACCGCCAGCGTCCGTCCGGACCAGGGCCAGGTCCATCCCGTCGGCCCGGATGAACCCGCCGCTCCCACCGGTACGCCCGCAGCACCCGCGGACGCGCGAAGCCTAGCCAACTCGGGGCGGATCCGGTGCCCCGTCGTGGGGCACCGGCATGATGGGGATATCCACCTGAGGAGGCAACCGTGCCGGCCAGTGAACCGACCATTCTCGCCACGAGCATCGGATTCTTCAGCCGGCACCGGGGACCGTGGGACTGGCGGGCAGGTCCGATCTTCGAGTACGCCGCCGAGTTGGCCGAGGCTGGTGACCAGCCGCGGATCTGTTTCCTGAACCAGGCCGAGGGCGACCAGCCCACCACGTTGGCCGCCATCTACGGCGCCTTCGCCGGCACCCGATTCCGACTGTCCCATCTCAACCTGTTCCCCATGCCCAACGTCGACGACATCCGGGCCCACCTGCTGGCCCAGGACATCGTCTGGGTGGGCGGCGGCAGCGTGGCCAACCTGTTGGCCGTCTGGCGGGTGCACGGGCTGGACGAGATCCTGCACGAGTGCTGGCAGGCCGGGGTGGTGCTGGGTGGCGTCTCGGCCGGATCCCTCTGCTGGCACATCGGCGGACCGACGGACAGCTTCGGTCCGACCCTGCGTCCGTTTACCGGCGGGCTGGGCTTCCTGCCGTACGGCAACGGGGTGCACTACGACGCGGAGGAGCAGCGTCGGCCCCTGACCCACCGGCTGGTCGGTGACCGGACGCTGCCGGTCGCGTACTGCACCGACGACGGCGTGGGCCTGGTCTACCGGGGGACCAGGCTGGTTGAGGCGGTCGCCGACCGCGAGGACGCTTCCGCGTACGAGGTCCGTCGAGAGGCGGACGGCTCGGTGGTGGAGACCCCGGTCGCGGCGCGGCTGCTGATCTGAGTTGCTTCGTTCCTCGACGGTACCGTGGCGTGATGGCGGTACAGGTGTCGATCGACGATGACCGGTTTATCGTACGGATGCTAGGGCTGGACGCGGTCTGGGCGCTGAAGGGAAGTCTCGACGTGACCCGGCGGCCGGCTACGAGATGAAATGCAGGACCACGTTGTGTACGTGGTGGGCCTTGTCGGAGCCGCGGAACTCCACCTCGTAGGTGTGCGTGCCGACGTGGATGGCGATCGCGCCGGTGGAGAAGAACTGACCGCCCCAGGACTTGTTGCTCACCACGCTCACGCTTGTGATCTTCGGGTACGGGATGCTGGTGATGGCGAACCGCTTACCGACGAACGACTTGTCCTGGATGATGACCCGGCGGTTGGTGAGCCCGATGAATCCGGTCCCGGTGCCTACGGCGTCGTAGACGGCGATGATCTGTTCGCCGTCGAGCAGGCCGCTCTGGATCTGGTTGAGTTGGTCCCGCCGGTCGTACCGCACGTCTGCCATGTGATCCAGGCTAGGCGGGCCGTGCCACCTGGACCGACGGGACCGCTGAGCCTTGGCTCAGTTGGGTCCGGTGCAGGACCGGTAGACATCCTCGACCCGGGCCGCGAGGGTGACCTCGTGTTCGGTGATCTCCTCACCGTTCCGGGCCATGATCTTGACCTGGGTGTGGCCGTCGAGGCGGCGGATCTCCGGACGGAGGTGGAGCACGTCGGCCGCGATCTTGATCCGTTCGGTGAGCGCGGCGTGCTGGGCGTCATCGAGCAGTAGGGTGCGCTTGAGTAGGGCGCCGTCCCTGGTCCAGCCCTCGAGCAGAGCGAGCGCGTCGCTCACATGGTCATGCCGGGACCGGCTCCACAGCGCACGCATCATCGCACCTCCCAGGCGTCGTTGCCGGCTTGTGGCCAAATCGTCGCCATCCCGTTGTCTACTCGGTGCCCTCCAGTCTGTCGAGCCGAGCCTTGTGTGTCCACGCCCACACTTCCGTGTTGCGGTGACCATGCGGACGGTAAGGGAAACCGAATTGCCGATTGATCTGGCACGCTTGACGCCCGTGCGAACCGAATGTGCCACCGTGACCGGAGCGGACCGATGAAGGTGATCGTGGGAGCCGCGATCATCGCCGGGACACGGGTGCTTGCCTGCGAGCGGTCCAGCCCACCCGAGGCCGCCGGACGCTGGGAGTTTCCCGGCGGCAAGGTGGAGCCGGGCGAGACCGAGGTCGACGCGCTGGTTCGGGAGTGCGCGGAAGAGTTGGCCGTACCGGTGACCATCGGGGACCGGGTCGGCCCGGACGTCCCGATGGCGCGGGGGCGCGCGGTCCTTCGGGTGTACGCGGCCCGGCTGGTCGGTGCGGCCCGACCGCGTCCGCTGGAGCACGCCGCGCTGCGCTGGCTGGCCGCCCACGAGCTGAACAGCGTGCCGTGGCTGCCGGCCGACCAGCCGATCGTGGCCGCCCTGCCCCCGCTGCTTGGCGCGGCCGGCTGACCCGGCCCGCCGACCCCTCCGGCCGTGACCTGGCCGGCCGTGACGTGACCGGCCGTGACCTGACCGGCCGTGACCTGGCCGGCCGTGACGTGACCGGCCGTGACCTGACCGGCCGTGACCTGACCAGGCACAACGGGACGGGGGACCGGCGGCCGGGTGGCCGCCGATCCCCCGTATGCCTGGTGCCCGGATGTCAGGACTTGTCTCCCTGGTCCGGGTGTGCGTAGTTCAACCCGTGGGTCGGCAGCGGGAACTGGACATCCTCTCCGAACGGTGACGGCGCGGCCGGCCGGTCGAAGGTGAACTCGGACAGCGGCAGCCTCCCGGTCGAGTCCACCGCAGCGGTCTGCGGCTGCGGGATCTGGCGATGCCAGTGCACACCGTGCTCCGCCTCCTGCTCGGCCGCCGCGTCGTGTGAGCCACCGGCGTGCGAGTGCACCCCGGTAGGCAGGGTCGAGTCCGTACCCGAGACGTGTCCGAGCTGGTCCGGCTCGGATTCCCGACGGCGGAAGATCTTGCTACCTAGCCACACAACCGGATCGTACCGCCGGTCGACGACGCGCTCCTTCATCGGAATGATCGCGTTGTCGGTGATCTTGATGTGTTCCGGGCAGACCTCGGTGCAGCACTTGGTGATGTTGCAGAACCCGAGGCCCTGCTCCGCCTGTGCGTACTCCTTGCGGTCGGTCTTGGCGTCCAGCGGGTGCATGTCCAGTTCCGCGGCCCGGATGAAGTACCGCGGCCCGGAGAACGCCGTCTTGTTCTCCTCGTGGTCACGTACCACGTGACACACCGTCTGGCACAGGAAGCACTCGATGCACTTGCGGAACTCCTGTGACCGCTCGACGTCGACCTGCTGCATCCGGTACTCGCCCGGAGCCAGATCCTCCGGCGGAGCGAACGCCGGCGTCTCCCGCGCCTTCACGTAGTTGAACGAGACGTCGGTGACCAGGTCCCGGATGACCGGGAAGGTGCGCAGCGGGGTGACCGAGACGGTCTCGTTCTCCTCGAAGGTCGACATCCGGGTCATGCACGCCAATCGCGGCTTGCCATTGATCTCCACGGAGCAGGAGCCGCACTTGCCGGCCTTGCAGTTCCACCGGCAGGCCAGGTCCGGGGTCTCGGTGGCCTGCAACCGGTGAATGACGTCCAGGACCACCTCACCCTCGTTGACCTCGACCTGGTAGTCGGTCAGGTCACCGCCGGTCTCGTCGCCCCGCCAGATCTTGAACTGGCGCTTCTCACCCATTACTTGCCCGCCTCCTCAGCGAGAGCGTCCTGCCCGAGGGCGTCGAAATCGGCGAGTTCCTCGTCCGTCAGGTACTTGGCCAACTCGGCCCGGTCGAACAACTGGACCAGCTCGGCGCGCATGGTCGGCAGCGGCTTGCGGTCCAACCGCACCTTGTCGCCGTCGAGCGCACATACCAGGTTGACCCGGCGCCAGTCGGCGGCCATGGCGGGGAAGTCCTCCCGGGTGTGACCGCCGCGGGACTCCTCACGCTCCAGCGCCGCCTTGGCGGTGCACTCCGAGACCAGCAGCATGTTGCGCAGATCCAGCGCGAGGTGCCAGCCGGGGTTGTACCGTCGGCCGCCGGTGGCGCTCACCTTCGCCACCCGCTCCCGCAGCTCGGCGAGCTTCACGAGAGCGTCCTCCAGCTCACCCTTACGACGGATGATGCCGACGAGGTCGCCCATCACCGCCTGCAGGTCCTGCTGGAGGGTGTACGGGCTCTCCCCGGTGTCCCGCTGGAGCGGCGCCAGGGCCGCGTCCACCGCGGCCTCCACGTGGGCCGTGACGACCTTCGGCCGCGCGGGCAGCCCGTCGGCGTACGCGGCGGCGTGCTCACCGGCCCGCTTGCCGAACACCAGCAGGTCGGACAGCGAGTTGCCGCCCAGCCGGTTGGAGCCGTGCATGCCACCGGAGACCTCGCCCGCCGCGAACAGGCCACGGACGGTGCCGGCCGCGGCGCCGCTGTCCGGGTCGACCTCCACCCCGCCCATCACGTAGTGGCACGTCGGACCGACCTCCATCGGCTCCTTGGTGATGTCGACATCGGCCAGTTCCTTGAACTGGTGGTACATCGACGGCAGCCGGCGGCGGATCTCCTCAGCCGGCAAGCGGGAGGCGATGTCCAGGTACACGCCGCCCGCCGGGGTGCCCCGGCCGGCCTTCACCTCGCTGTTGATGGCTCGGGCGACCTCGTCGCGGGGAAGCAGCTCGGGCGGGCGCCGGTTGTTGTCCGGGTCGTCGTACCAGCGGTCCGCCTCCTCCTCGGTCTCCGCGTACTGCTTGCGGAAGACGTCGGGGACGTAGTCGAACATGAACCGTTTGCCCTCGGAGTTCTTCAGCACCCCGCCGTCGCCGCGCACCGACTCGGTGACCAGGATGCCCTTCACCGACACCGGCCAGACCATGCCGGTCGGGTGGAACTGGAGGAACTCCATGTTGATCAGCGTGGCGCCCGCGCGCAGGGCGAGAGCGTGCCCGTCGCCGGTGTACTCCCAGGAGTTCGAGGTGACCTTGTAGGACCGGCCCACCCCGCCGGTGGCCAGCACCACCGCCGGCGCCTCCAGCAGGATGAACTCGCCGGACTCGCGGTAGTAGCCGAACGCGCCGGAGATCCGGTCGCCGTCCATCAGCAGCTCGGTGATGGTGGTCTCGGCGAAGACCTTGATCCGGGCGTCGTAGTCGCCGTACTCCTGCTTGTCCTCCTGCTGAAGCGAGACGATCTTCTGCTGCAGGGTGCGGATCAGCTCCAGGCCCGTCCGGTCACCGACGTGCGCCAGTCGGGGGTACTCGTGCCCACCGAAGTTGCGCTGCGAGATCTTGCCGTCCTTGGTGCGGTCGAACAGCGCGCCGTACGTCTCCAACTCCCAGATGCGCTGTGGCGACTCCTTGGCGTGCAACTCGGCCATCCGGAAGTTGTTCAGGAACTTGCCGCCGCGCATGGTGTCGCGGAAGTGCACCTGCCAGTTGTCGCGGCTGTTCACGTTGCCCATCGCCGCGGCGGCGCCGCCCTCGGCCATCACCGTGTGCGCTTTGCCGAAGAGCGACTTGGAGATGATCGCGGTCCGCTTGCCGGCCAGCCGGGCCTCGATCGCCGCGCGCAGGCCGGCACCGCCGGCGCCGATGACGACGACGTCGTAGTGGTGTCGTTCGATTCGCGTAGTCATGTCCAGGGCCTTCTAGTTGATGAACCGCAGGTCGGGGAACCACTCAGCTGCCAGGCCCATGATGTAGAAGTCGGTAAGCGCGAGCGTGCCGAGGGTGATCCAGGCCAGCGCCATGTGCCGGGTGTTGAGCGCGGACACGAACGTCCAGGCCCGGTATCGCACCGGGTGCTTGGAGAAGTGCTTCATGCGGCCGCCGATGATGTGCCGGCAGGAGTGGCAGGAGATGGTGTACGCCCAGAGCATCACCACGTTGCCGACCAGAATGATGTTGCCCAGGCCGAACCCGAAGCTGCCATCGCCGGTGCGGAATGCCAGGATCGCGTCCCAAGTGTTGATCAACGAGATGATCGCGGCGGCGTAGAAGAAGTACCGGTGCAGGTTCTGCCCCAGCAGCGGGAACCGGGTCTCGCCGGAGTACGTCTTGTGTCCGTCCGGCACCGCGCAGGCCGGCGGCGACAACCAGAACGACCGGTAGTAGGCCTTGCGGTAGTAGTAGCAGGTCAGCCGGAAAAGCAGCAGGAACGGCAACGTCAGCGCCGCGTCCGGGATGATCCACCATCCGGGCAGGAACTGGCCGAAGTGGCTGGACCCCTCCACGCAGCGTTGGGTGACGCAGGGGGAGTAGAACGGGGTGAGGTAGCTGTACTTCTCGACCCAGTAAAAGTCGTGCATGAATACCCGGACGGTCGCGTACAGCACCCAGGCGCCCAGTCCCACCACCGTGATCAGCGGGGCGAACCACCAGCGGTCGGTGCGCAGCGTCCTGGCCGCGATCGCAGCGCGCGGTCGCGCCGAACCCGGCAGTCGCGCCGGCGGCGTGGCCGACTTCGTCGTCATCAGTATCTCCCTCGCGGGGCCCGGTCTGGCTGACGGGCACAGGTTGGTCTCTCCGCCGGGCACGCGCCGGTCACCGGGACCCGCAACCGGGCGACCACCTGCGCGCACGGGGACTGCACCGGGGTCCCCGGGCAGTTCGATGCACACGTTACGCCGTGCGCGAATCCCCGCACGCGGAGGGAGTGCGATGGATGATCTGGGCCGCCCGGGCCGGCTGGGCTGGCGGTTCAGCCGGCGGCCCCGCCGGTGAAGTTCCACCGGGCGAGGCGCACCGCCGGGGCCGTCCACCAGGCACTGTCCCAGCTGTCCGGTTGCCGGACCGCGGCCCGGCCGAGGCCGAGCACCGCCCCTGGCGCGAGGGCGCGCGGGTACGACTGGGTGAACCGGAAATCGCGCACCGGCCGGGTCACCTCCCCGTCCTCGATCAACCACACGCCGTTTCGGGTCAGCCCGGTGACCACGAGGGTCAACGGATCGAGCACCCGGGTGTACCAGAGGTCGCTGACCAGCAGGCCGCGGCGTACCCCGGTCAGCAGGCCGGACACCTCGGCGTCGGCGGCCGGCCCGGCGGCCTCGGCTAACCCGGCGGCCTCGGCCGGCGGCCCCGCCGAAACCGCGCCGGGCCGGTCTGCGCCGGGCCGGTCCGCGTCGCCCGCCGGGAACCGATCAGCCGGGCCCGCGGTCGCGCCGGCCGGGAGCAGGCTCAGGCTCAGCGGCATCGGGCCGAACGACGACGCTGTCAGTTCGTGACCGGTGGATGCGGTGCCCGCTTCGGCCGCGGTGCGGCGGTTGTGCGTCACCGCGCGGGTGATCCCGTCCTCGACCAGGACCAGCCGGCCGCGCGGCGTTCCCTCGGTGTCGAACGGCAGCGCCGGCGTGCCCGGCGCGTCGTCGACCATGGTGATCGACGGGTCGAACTGGGCGGTGCCGACTTCGGCGAAGGACTGCCGCTCGATGTGGTCCTTACCGTTGAATCCGTAGTAGGCGAGGTTCGCCAGCACGTCCGCCACCGCGGCCGGCTCCAGCACCACCTCGTACTCGCCCGGGGGCAACTCAACCGGCCCGGCCCCGGCGCGGGCCTTGGCCGCCGCCCGCGCGCCGAGCACCGCGCCGTCGATGCCGGCCAGCCGGGAGGACGCCAGCCTGGCCACCCCGTCCGCGCCGGCGTACCGGACAATGCCGTCCATCGCCGCGTCGGCGGCATGCCCGTACGCGGCGTGGCCGGCCGAGTTGGCGAACGCGGCGGACCGTCGGACGGTGCGGCAGTAGCCGGCGGCCTCCAGCCCTTCGCCAGCGGCCACGAAGTCGCGGACGCGTCTGGCCCGCTCCGCCGGCTCGGCGCGGGCGGTCGCCTCGTCCACGTCTGCCGCCGGTCGGGTCGCGGCCGGCGGGGTCAGGCCCGGCCAGCCGTGGTCCGGTGGGCAGAGCCGGGCGGCGGCGATGGTGCGGTCCACGAGGTCGCGCAGGCCGTCGGCGCCCAGCACGGTGGTCGAACCGGCCGCGGTACGGCCGGACAGGTGCAGCCGCAGCCGGACCCGGGTGGTCGCGTCCGCCACGTTCTGGTGGATGACCGAGTTGGCGAACCGGGTGAGCGCCAGATCGGTGCTCGTGACCAGCACCTCGACCTCGGCGTCCGGCCCGGCGTGCTGGCGGGCCAACTCGACCACCCGGCCGGCCAGATCCGGTTCCGACGTCATCCGTGCCCCCTCGCCGATCATCCCCGCACCCCCACTCGGACGTCTCGGAAGCGGGCCGGTGCGGCCGGATGCCCGGTGTGGCCGATCTGGCCGGGTTGCCCCTTACCGCAGTTCGGCGTGCCCCAGGCCACCGTCTCGCCGGACAGCATGTCCATCGAGCGCCAGAACCGTGGACCGATTCCGGTGTACGTGGGGTTGCGCAGCATCCGTCCCCGCCGACCGTTCTTGATCTCCCAACCGATCTCGCAGCCGAACTGGAAGTTCAGCCGCTTGTCGTCGATCGACCAGGAGCGGTTGATGTCCATGAGCACGCCGTCGTCGGTCGCCGCGATCATTTCGTCCAAGGTGTGCGGGCCGGGTTCCAGCCCGACGTTCGTCATCCGGACCATCGGGAGCCGGGCCCAACCGTCGGCCCGGACGCTGCCGGCGTAGTCCAGCCCCGCGACGGCGGCCGAGTCCCGGCCGGCCAGCACGCCGACCCAACGGCCCTCGCGAACGGCGGGTCGCGGGGCCGCCGGGGTGCCCTCGTCGTCGTACCCGAAGCTGCCCAGCGCGCCGGGGAGGGTTGGATCGATTGTGATGTTCATCAGCTCGGATCCGTACCGCAGCTCTCCCAGCCGGCTGAGGTCCAGCCAGGAGGTGCCGGCGTAGGCGGCCTCCCAACCGAGGATCCGGTCCAGTTCGATCGCGTGCCCCACCGACTCGTGGATCTGCAGGGCCATCTGCTCGCCGCCGAGGATCAGCGTGGTCTCCCCGGCGGGGCAGGCCGGGGCGGTGAGCAGGGCCCGGGCCTCCTCGGCGATCCGGGCGGAGTGTGCCGGCAGGTCGAGTGAGTCGAGCAGTTCCCACCCGCTGGTGGCGTACTGGCCGCCGTGGCTGGGGTAGGAGCGGCGCTGGGTCTCGCCCGTGCCGATCGCGGTGGCCCAGATGCCGCCGCCGCACTCCCGGATGTGCTGGTCGACGCGGTGACCCTCGCTGGAAACGAACCACTTGCGGGTGTCCCAGATCTGGTAGAGCCCTTCGGCGAGGTCGGCGCCGTGCTCCCGCATCGTCCGGGTGGCGCCGACAAGCAGGTCGCCCTTGTCGGCGAGACTCACGGACAACGGGTCGACCCGGCAGGGGGAGGACCAGGATCCGGTGACCGCCGGCGTGCGGACGAGGTCGCCACCGGGACCGGGAACGCGGGCACTCGCCGCGGCGATCCGCGCGGCGCGTTCGCCGGCCGCCCGCGCCACGGGCTCCGACAGATCGGGTACGGCGTAGAAGCCCCACCCGGCGCCGACCATCGCGCGTACGCCGATCCCAGCGTCCTCGTCCTGGGTGAGCTCCTCGATGTCGCCGTCGCGGGCGGACATCGACTCGTACCGGCGGTGCATCACCCGGGCGTCGGCGTACCGGGCTCCCGCGTCGAGCGCCGCCCGCACCGCCGCCGTTGCCACGTCGAAGTGGGTCATGGGGCGACCCTATGCGAGGGGTACGTCAGGCCGGGGGCAGCAGCCGGTCCGGACTGATCTCGGCGCCCACCGGTTCGGTCAGCCGTAACGTCTCGCCCCGCTTGGCCACCGCGTGCTCGACGTAGTGCTCGCCGTCGAGGCGGTACAGGTGCAGGTCCCCGGTGTCCTGTTCGACAAGCAGATACCAGGGGATGCCGGCTCCGGCGTAGAAGTGCATTTTCAGGACTTTGTCGGCCGCCGCGTTGCTAGGGGAGATGACCTCGCACACCAGTCGCACGGCCGCCGCGTCGATGATCAGCTCGTCGAAGTTGATGTCATCGGTGATCACCAGATCCGGAATCGGGATTCGGCTGGAGCGCAACCGGACGTTGACCGCCTCCAGGACATGGAGCCCGGCGGCGTCGGCACCAGGATCGAGCGCGATGCCAAGTTTTCGCGAGATGTACTGGTGGCGAGGGGTGGGGGCAGGGGTCACGTGCAGGCTCCCGTCGAAGAGTTCGACGCGGTCCGACGTGGTGTCGAGGGCGAGGTACTCCTCCTCGGTATATGGCCCCGAGCGCCCGAAAACTGCCGAGGTCATCATCACCTCCGAATGCTGTCCGGCCGAGTCTCCCACAGCAACGAGCGGTGCCACAGGCGGTGACGGATGTCGCGAGGACTTCTCGATGATGACGCTCCGTTACGGCGCCCTCGTGACGCGCGGCGGCGGGGTCGCGGCGGACGCCGGCGCCTCGGCTCGGTCGCCCGGCGCGCGGCCGCCAGCCGTCCGGCGCCGGGTTGTCAGCGTAGCGGCCAGTCGTGCTAACGGTTTCGTCGCGTTCGACATCGGACGGTGACGTGGGTGCGTGCCTGATGCGAAGTCGTTATCGCGCCGTCACTGACAGGCATGGATCTCGTAGCTTACTTTCAGCCTCAGTAACCCGTTGAAGAATATCTTCGTCCGGTCGAGCCTCGTTGCCGAGCGTGACGGACGGAGATCGCGACGGCGAAAGGGGGCGCGGTGGCGATCCCGGCACCAGCCGCACCGCGGGGTCCGTACCTGCGGGTGGCGGACCTGCGGGTGCGGTTCAGTACCAGTGATGGCGTGGTTCGGGCGGTGGACGGCGTCTCGTTCGAGGTGGAGCGCGGACGAACCCTCGGCATCGTCGGCGAGTCCGGCTCCGGGAAAAGCGTCACCAGCCTCGCCGTGCTCGGGTTGCACGACCCGAAACGGACGGCGGTCAGTGGCCGGATCCTGGTCGGCGGGCGGGACGTGGTGGGGCTGGACGAGGAGTCGATCCGGCGGCTGCGCGGCCGCGACATGGCGATGATCTTCCAGGATCCGCTCTCCGCCCTGCACCCGTACTACTCGGTGGGCCGGCAGATCGCGGAGGCGTACCGGATCCACCACCCCGGGGCCGGCCGGGCCGAGTCGCGGACCCGTGCCGTGGAGATGCTCGACCGGGTGGGCATCCCGCAGCCCGCGAAGCGATACGACCAGTACCCGCACGAGTTCTCCGGCGGTATGCGGCAGCGCGCCATGATCGCGATGGCGCTGGTAAACGATCCGGACCTGCTGATCGCCGACGAGCCGACCACCGCGCTGGACGTCACGGTGCAGGCGCAGATCCTCGACCTGCTGTCCGACCTGCAGGCCGAGTTCCACTCGGCGATCGTCCTCATCACCCATGACCTGGGCGTTGTCGGCCAGGTCGCCGATGACGTCCTGGTGATGTACGGCGGACGGGCCGTGGAGTACGGCAGCGCCGAGCAGGTGCTGCGCCGGCCGCAGCACCCGTACACCTGGGGGTTGCTCTCCAGCGTGCCGTCGTTGCACGGCGACGCGGCGGCGGACCTGGTGCCCATCCCGGGCAGCCCGCCAAGCATGATCAACTTGCCTGCCGGCTGCGCGTTCCATCCCCGGTGCCGGTACGCGGACCGCACCCGGGACCGGGCCTACCACGACGTCCCGGAACTGCGGCAGGTGCGTGAGCGGGGCCACCTGGTCGCCTGCCACCTGCCCGAGGACCTGCGGTTACGGATCCACGCCGAGGAAATCGCCGACGCGGGGGTGGCCTGATGGCGGCGCTGCTGGAGGTCGCTGGCCTCACCAAACACTTCCCGGTCCGCGGCGGGTCGCGCTCGGCCGGTCCGGTCCGCGCCGTGGACGGCGTCGACTTCACGGTACGCACCGGTGAGACGCTGGGCCTGGTCGGCGAGAGCGGCTGTGGGAAGACCACCACCGGGCGGATGCTGGTCCGGCTGCTGGAACCCACCGCCGGGCGGATCGTCTTCGCCGGGCGGGACATCACCCATCTCGGGCGCCGGGCGCTGCGGCCCTTGCGGCAGGACCTCCAGATTATCTTCCAGGACCCGTACGCCTCGCTGAATCCCCGCCACACGGTGGGCCGGATCGTGGCGATGCCGCTGCGGGTCAACCGGATCTCGCCGCCCGGCGGCGTCCGGCAGCGGGTGCGCGAACTGCTGGACCTGGTCGGTCTAAACCCGGAGCACTACAACCGCTACCCGCACGAGTTCTCTGGTGGGCAGCGGCAGCGGATCGGCATCGCGCGGGCGCTCGCGTTGCGACCCAAGCTCATCGTCGCCGACGAACCGGTCTCCGCCCTGGACGTCTCGATCCAGGCGCAGATCGTCAACCTGCTCCGCGACCTGCAACGCGACCTGGACCTGGCGTTCGTGTTCATCGCGCACGACCTGTCCGTGGTGCGGCACTTCTGCCAGCGGGTGGCGGTCATGTACCTGGGTCGGGTGGTCGAGATCGGTGATCGGGCCGACATCTACGAGCGCCCGCAGCACCCGTACACCCGGGCGCTGCTCTCCGCGGTGCCGGACGTGACGACGCTCGGCCCGGCCGGGCGGATCCGGCTCACCGGTGATGTGCCGACGCCGCTGGACCCGCCGTCCGGCTGCCGGTTCCGGACCCGCTGCTGGAAGGCGCGGGAGCGGTGCGCGACCGAGGAACCGGCGTTGGTCGCCCGGGACGGCGGTCGGCAGCTCACCGCCTGCCACTTTCCGGAGGGGGGAGCCGTCCTGAGCGAGCCGGCGGACGTCGACGTCGGCGGGCCACCGGACGTCGGCGGGCCACCGGACGTCGGCGGGCCGGGGGACGTCGACGTCGGCGGGCCGGCAGATGTCGGCGGGCCGGCGGATGTCAACGAGGAGGGGAGGGGATCGTGAGTGACCAGCAGGTCGGCGGGCCGGTCGGGCTCGCGGTGGCGGCCAGTCCCACCGAAGCGGGCATCGATCCGGCGACGGGCGCGGCCGGTGCGTCGACCGGAACGGTCGTCGGCCGGTCGCCCGGCCAACTCGCCTGGTTGCGCCTGCGGCGGGACCGGGTCGGCATGGTCAGCGGCGCGGCGCTGATCTTCTTCGTCCTGCTCGCCGCCGCCGCTCCGCTGGTGGAGCGGTTGTACGGCAAGGGCCCGCAGGAGCGGTTTCCGGAACTGCTCGACCGCAACGGCACGCCGCTCGGCTACGCCGGTGGGATGAGTCCCGAGCACTGGCTCGGCATCCAACCCCGGCTCGGCCGGGACATCTTCATCCAGATCGTGTACGGGTTGCGAACCTCGCTGATGGTGGCCTTCGTGGCCGCGCTGCTCACCATCGCGTTGGGCATCGGCGTCGGCATTCTCGCCGGCTACCTGGGCGGCCGGGTCGACGCCCTGGTCACCTGGCTTATCGACCTGACCCTGGCGTTCCCGTTCTTCATCTTCTGTTTCGCGTTCGTGCCCATCGCGGCGGCGCAGTTCTACGGGCCCCGGGACGCGGAGGCCACCTGGTTCCGGCCGCTGCTGCTCGTTCTGATATTCGCGTTGTTCAACTGGACCTACACCGCCCGGATCGTCCGGGGTCAGGTGCTCTCGCTGCGGGAGCGGGAGTTCGTCGAGGCGGCCCGGGCCTCCGGGGCCGGCCTCGGGCACGTGCTGTTCCGGCAGTTGCTGCCCAACCTGTGGGCGCCGATCCTGGTCGTCTTCTCGCTCAACGTGCCGGCCTTGATCACCGCGGAGGCGGCACTCTCGTTCCTCGGTATCGGCATCCTCGAACCGACGCCCGACCTGGGCCGGCTGATCTCGGACAGCGTCGTCTACATCCGTGACGATCCGGCGTTCACCCTGACCGGCGGCGTCACGCTGTTCCTCCTGGTGCTCTCCTTCAACCTCTTCGGCGACGCGTTGCGCGACGCGCTCGACCCGAAGTCGACCCGGTAGGGGGCGACATGCTGCGCTTCGCGGTCAGGAAGGCGCTGCTGGCGATCAGCACCCTGTTCGCGGTAAGCGTGCTGACCTTCGGGCTGTTCTTCGTGGTGCCGACCAACCCGGCCGAGCTGATGTGCGGCAACCGCAAGCAGTGCAGCCCGGAGCAGCAGGCGGCGATCGAGCGGCGGATGGGCCTGGACCAGCCGGTCCTCGCCCAGTACGGCGACTTCATGACCGGCATCGTCACCGGGCGGACGTTCGGCGAAGGGGAGGCCGCCCGCCGGTGCCCGGCACCATGCCTGGGCTACTCGTTCCGCAACGACGAGCCGGTGACCGACATCATCGGGCGTACCCTGCCGGTGACGCTGAGCATCGTGTTCGGGGCGGCGGTGGTCTGGCTGCTCATCGGGGTCTCCATCGGCATGGTATCCGCGCTGCGTCGGGGCACGGTCTTCGACCGGCTGGCGGTCGGTACCTCGCTGGTCGGCGCGTCGATGCCGATCCTGCTGTTCGGCCCGCTGCTGCTGATCGTCTTCGTGTACGAGGGCGGACTCCTCTCCTACCCGCAGTACGTGCCGCTCACCGAGAGTCCCGTGCGATGGGCGTCCGCGATGCTCCTGCCCTGGTTGGCGCTGGGCTTCCTGAACTCCACGTCGTACGCCCGGCTGTCCCGGGCGCAGATGCTGGAAACGATGTCGGAGGACTTCGTCCGGACCGCGCGGGCGAAGGGTCTGCCGAAGATCCAGGTGTACGGCCGGCACGCGTTGCGGGCGGCGATCACGCCGATCGTCACCATCGCCGGCCTGGACCTCGGAACGTACCTGGGCGGCACGGTGATCACCGAGACGATCTTCGGCTTCACCGGGCTCGGCCGGGCGTCCCTCACCGCGGCGGTGAACCTCGACATGCCGCTGGTGATGGCGACGGTGCTGCTGGCCGCGGTGTTCATCGTGGTCGCCAACATCATCGTCGATGCCCTCTACGCCGTCATCGATCCGCGGGTGCGGCTCGGCTGACCAACCCGATCGACCGACCTTCGATCGACCGACCTTCGACCTACCGACCTTCGATCTCCCGAAGGTCGCGCTACCGAAGTCCGACCTACCGGAAAGGACGTGACATGCGACAGAGAAGGATGGTGGCCGGCACGGGAGTCGCGATGCTGCTCGCGGCGGTCGCGCTCGGCGGATGCTCGAAGAACACCGGGGAGGGCGGTGGCGCCGAGGAGGACCGCGCCGATCAGCAGACCAGTGCGATCGCCACCGACCCGAAGGACTCCCAGGGCCCGGCACCCGAGGTCGAGGGGGCCAAGCGGGGTGGCGTCCTCCGGCTCATCACCGAGCAGGACTTCGAACACATCGATCCGCAGCGGACGTACACGGTGCAGCCCATGTCGGTCCAGCACCTGCTGGTGCGCACCCTCACCCAGTTCCGCGAGGACGGCAAGGGCAAGCTCACCCTGATCGGCGATCTGGCCGAGACCCCGGGCAAGGACGTCAACGGCGACTGCAAGACCTGGGAGTACACCCTCAAGAAGGGGGTGAAGTACGAGGACGGCAGCGAGGTCAAGGCGTCCGACGTGGCGTACGGCATCGCCCGCTCGTTCGAGGAGTCGCTGGACGGTGGGCCGACGTACATCCAGGAGTGGTTGGCGGACAGCCCCGATTTCGGCGCCGCCTACCCTGGCCCGTACACCTCGGGCAGCACGACGGTGCCGGGGCTGACGATCAGCGGCGACTACGGCCTGACGTTTGAGTTCACGAGCCCGCACTGCGACCTCCCGTACGCGCTGGCCCTGCCCACCTCGTCGCCGGTGCCGCCCGCGAAGGACACCAGGACCGAGTACGACCGGCGGATCTTCTCCTCGGGTCCGTACAAGATCAAGGAGTACGTCAAGGGCACCCGGATGGTGCTGGAGCGCAACCCCAACTGGGATCCCAAGACCGACGCACTGCGGCACGACTACCTCGACGGGGTGTACATCGAGTTCGGCCCGGACGACACCGCGCAGACCGAGCGGGTGCTCGCCGCCTCCGGCGACGACGCGTCCGCCGTGGCCTGGGACGGCGTCCCGCAGTCCCTGGTCAACCGGGTGCTCGGCGGAGACCAGGCGATCAAGGACCGGACGATCGACAAGGCGAACCCGTTCGTCTGGGTGCTCGGCATCAACAACGACCGGATCACCGACGTGAACGTCCGCAAGGCCATCGGCTGCGCGCTGGACAAGCAGGGAGTCCTGCTCACCCAGGGCGGCGACGCGGCGGGCAAGCTCACAAACACGCTGCAGGCCGACACCACCATCGGCTGGACCGAGTACGCCGACCCGACCGGCTGCGGACCGACCGGCGACCCGGAGAAGGCCAGGCAGTTGCTCGGCGGGCAGACCCCGAAGCTGGTGTTCCTGTCCCGCAACACGGCGTACGGGCAGCAGACCGCACCGGTGGTGAAGGAGAGCCTGGAGAAGGCCGGCTTCCAGGTGGTGGTCTCCAACATCGAGCGGACCCTGCACAACCCGACCGTGAAGACCCGCGGCAACCCGTACGACATCTACATCACCAACTGGGCGGCGGACTGGCCCAGCGGCGCGTCGACCATCCCGGTGCTCTACGACGGCCGCAAGCTCGGCGCGCCTGGGTCGAAGGGGAACAACAACTCCTCGTACGTCAACGCCGAGGACGTGAACGCGGAGATCGCCAAGGCGGAACAGTTGCCGGCCGGCGAGGCGGGTGACGACTGGGCGCGGATCGACCAGATGATCCAGGAGAAGCACTACCCGGTGGCACCGATGTACCAGTCCAAGACGTTGGACATGCTCGGCCCCAGGGTCGGCGGGGTCTTCCTGTCCGACAACATCGGCACCGAGGTCTTCTACAACGCGTACCTCAAGTAGACGGGTGCGGGACCCCTCGGCGTTGACGCGTTGCCGCGGGGTCCCGCCTCACACGTGGCGGCGCAGGAAGTCGAGTTCCAGGCGGAGCGTCCCGGCCGTGGTGGTGTCCCGGTCGACGGCGGGCAACGGCAGCACGACGTGCGGCCGGCCGGCGGCCAGCAGCGCCGCCGACAGGTGCAGCGTGTGCGCCGCCGGAACGGTCCGGTCGGCCAGCCGGTGGACCAGCAGCAGCGGGCGGACCGGCTCGCCGTCGCGGGGCGGATCGGCCGCCAGGTCGAGCAGTGAATGGTGTGCGTAGACCTCGGCGCCGTCGGACGGCAGGCCCAGGTAACGCTCGGCGCACGCGCCGTCGTGCCGGGTCCAGTCGCTGATCGGGGTGGTCGCGATCGCGCACCGGAACAGTTCCGGCCGGCACAGCACCCCGAGCGCCGCCAACCAGCCCCCGAATCCGGTGCCCCGGATCGCTGTACGGTCCAGGTCGAGGTCGGGATGCTTGCCGGCCAGCGCCGTCAAGGCGTCGATCTGGTCGGCCAGGATCACGTCGGCGAGCCGGCGGTGCACCACCTTCTCGAACGACGGCGCCACTCCGGGCGTACCACGATTGTCGATGGTGACCACGGCGAACCCGCTGTCGGCCAGCCACTGCCGGTCCAGCCAGGCCGACCGGGCGGCGCGTACCTCCTGGCGCCCCGGGCCGCCGTCCGGGTCCAGCAGCACCGGAAGCCGGCGACCGGCGACGTGGTCGCGCGGATAGAGCACCGCGGCCGGCAGTCTCCGGTCGGTGACCCGGTCGAGCATCGGGCGGGGCGCGTACGGTGGCTCGGCGGCCATCGTGCGAAGGGTGGCCACCTCCTCGCCGCTGCCGCGCCAGACGGTCCACCGCACGGCCGGCTGGTCCAGCGAGGCGGAGCCGATCGCGAGCACGTCGCCGCCGACCGCGCCGACGTGCCAGCCCGGGTCGGCGGTCATCCGCCGGGCCTCGATGCCGCCCCCACCGATGGCGGTGCGGACCCGGAACAGGTGCTGCTGGCTCGGCTCCCCCTCGCTGCCCTCGACGATCAGGTCCGGCGACCCGGCCCGGGTGGGAATGAGGCCCACCACTCGACGCACGTACAGCGACGGCGGGGTGAGCAGCGTGCCGTCGGCGAACAGGCACCGCGCGTCGTACCCGTCGTGGGCCAGCTCGCCGCCGACCAGCACCCGCCCGTCGGGCAGGTGCACCGGCGTGCCAGCCACCGGCTCCACCCAGCGCGGATCGGCCAGTTCGGCGTGCACCTGGGTTTCCCCGGTACGCGGATCCACCGCCAGCACCAGCCCGTGCTGCTGCAACCGGCGCAGCACGGTGATCAGCGGGCCGCCTTCGGTCCAGCTCACCGACACCAGGTACGGGTACGTCTCCCGGTCCCAGTGCACGTCCACCCAGCCGCCGTCGAGGTCCAGCAGGTGCAGGCTCACCTCGGCGATCGGGCCGCCGGCCGGGGGATAGGCGAGCGAGCGCGGTGGGGTCGCCGGCTCGGCGGGATCGTGCAGGTGCCACCGGGGTACGCGGGACTCGTCGACCCGGGTGGCAAGCACCGACCGCCCGTCCGGCGCCCACCAGTAGCCCCTGGTCCGCCCGAAGTCCTGGACCGCTGCGAACTCCGGAAGTCCCCAACCGACCCCGCCGTCCTCGCCGCCGAGCAGCGTGTCGGTGCCGTCGGGGCCGACCACCCGGAGCTGAGCGCCGCCCGGCTCCCGGTCCCGACCCGGGGGCACCGACACGTAGGCCAGGCGCTCGCCGGTCGGGTCGGGGCGCGGATCGAGGACCGGGTCGGCGACCGGCACCTCCACCACGTCGCCGTGCCGCAGGTCGGCCCGGAACAGCCGGTCGGCCAGCCCGAACGCGGCCACCCGACCGGCCGGGTCGGTGGCGTACCCGGCGATGCCGCTGCCGGTGCCGGCCAGCAGCTCCGCCGGATCCGCGACGAGCCGCTCGGTGCCGGAGGCCACCTCCAACGCCCAGAGCGCGTCGGCCGGGTCGTCCGGGCCGGCCGAGCGGAGGAAGAGCACCCGGGCGCCGTCGCCGGCCACCGTCACCGCCCGCGGCGCGCCGCGGGTGAAGCGGCGGGTACGTGCGGCCAGCTCCGGATATTCCACACGCCGATCGTAGGTCTGCGGGACCGTACGCGGGGGCGCTTGACCGCCACGACGACCCGGCCGGGCGACGGCTGTCGCGTGGGGGCGACCGTCTCGCTTCGATGGCGTGGGGCATGCCAGCGTCAACGTGCAGACCCTGCCGTCCGTGATGGGCGGCGGCCTCAACCACCGTGCCGCGTACAGTGTCGGGCGTGACAGACCCCGCCGTCTCACCCGGTCCGCGTACCAGCCGCGACCAGCATCGGGGCGCTCCGGCTGGCCGGCCGGGGCCCCACGCGTCCCGTCGGTTGCTGTTGGTGCACGCGCATCCCGACGACGAGGCGATCGGCACCGGCGCGACCATGGCGCACTACGCCGCCCAGGGTGCCCACGTCACCCTGGTGACCTGCACTCTGGGGGAGGAGGGCGAGATTTTCGTGCCGACCCTGGCCCAACTCGCCGCCGGCGCGGCGGACCAGCTCGGCGGCTACCGGATCGGGGAACTCGCTGCCGCGTGCCGGGCGCTGGGCGTCACCGACCACCGGTTTCTCGGTGGTGCGGGGCGCTACCGCGACTCGGGGATGATGGGCATGCCCACCAACGGGCACCCGCGCGCCTTCTGGGGGGCGGACCTGGACGAGGCCGCCGGGCACCTGGTGGAGATCATGCGCGAGGTCCGGCCGCAGGTCATGATCACGTACGACGAGCAGGGCTTCTACGGCCACCCGGACCACATTCAGGCGCACCGGGTGGCGATGCGGGCAGCCGAGCTGGCCGCCGCGGACGGCTGTGCCCCCGCCAAGATCTACTGGACCGCGTTGCCCCGCAGCGTGCTCGCGGCGGGCCTCGCCGAGTTCGCGGAGGCGTCGGACAACCCCTTCGGCGATGTCGAGTGCCCGGAGGACCTGCCGTTCGGCACGCCGGACGAGGAGATCGCCGCCCGGATCGACGGCACCGACCAGCACGCCGCCAAGGAGGCCGCGATGCGGGCACACGCCTCGCAGATCCCGAGCGACTCCTGGCTCTACTCGATCGCGAGCAATTTCGGCGGCGAGTTCATGGGCGTCGAGTTCTTCACCCTGGCCGTCGGCGAGCGGGGTCCCGGCCGCGGCCCGTACGGCTGGGAGGACGACCTGTTCGCGGGGCTGCCCGTCGGGGCGGACGCGGGCGGTGCCACGGGTACGGACGGGCGCGTTGCCACGGGCACCGGCGCCGCCACCCCCGCGGCGGAGGCCGGCGTCCGGTGACGGCGCCGAGCCCGTCCATGTCGCCGCCGATCGACCTGCCGCCGGAGCCCGCGCGAGAGCCGGCGCCCTGGATGGATCCGCTGCTCCGGGTGGCAGGAGGCGTGGTCGCGGTGGTGGCCGCGGTCGTCACCGGTCTCCTGGAGCTGGCGCTCGCCACCGTGCGGGTGGGCGGCCAGCTCATCGGGGTGTCGGTCCCGCTGACGATCGTGGCGAACGTCGCGCTCGCCTGGTTCGCCCATCGGGCCACCGGTCGACGCTGGGCGGTGGTGCTGCCGGCGGTCGTCTGGTTCGCGCTGATGGTCGTGGCGGCCGGCGGCACCACCGAGGGGGACTTCCTGCTCGCCGGCAACAACTGGGTGGGGCTCGCGATGATCGTCGCGGGGGCGATGACGTTCGCGGTGATGGGCTTCCGGTTGATTATCGCGCCGCCCAGCACCCCGGCCGTTCCGGGTCCGGCCGTTCCGGGTCCGGCGGCTTCCGGTCCGGCGGCTTCCGGTCCGGCCGCTCCGGGTCCGGCTGCCTCGGGTCCGGCCGCTCCGCCGACGGGCGACCGGACGGACCCGTGACCGTTCGGCCGCCGGATGGTAGATATCTGGGGCAGACGTGCTGCGGGAGGGACGGCGATGAAGCGACGGTGGTTGCCGGTCGGGGTGCTCGCGGGAGTACTGTTCGCGATCAACGTGGTGGCTCGACTGATCATCAGGCTGGGTTTCGAGGACGACACCGAGGCGGCCGATCGGGTGTCGCTCGCGATGTTCGCGGTGATCGGGCTGATCCTGGCCGGTGTCGCGTTCACCTGGGGGCGGGACCGGCCAGTCGCCCGGTGGAGCGCCGACATGGCGGCCGCGGTGCTGGCGGCCATGCTGCTCACCATCTTCGTCGGCCCGTTCGTCAGCGGCGTCACCCCGTTCTCCAGCGGCGCCGGCGCCTTCTTCGCGCAGATCTGGCTGTACGCCGGGTTCACCGCGGTCGGCGCCCTGGTCGGCTACCTGGTGCTGGTGGCGCTGGGTAAGGACCACCGGTCCGAGTCGCTGCGCCGGTACGCCCAGACGCGGCAGGCCAAGCCGCGCCGGGTCATCCGCCGCCGCTGACCCTCGGCGTCAGTTCGGCGCGATCCGGGTGAGATAGGTGTGGTGGCTGCGGAAGCCGAGCCCGCGATAGAGCGACACCGCCGCCTCGTTCTCCCGCACCACCTGGAGGAACGCCTCGGTGGCGCCCAGTCCGGCGGCCCACTCGGCCAGCGCGGCCATCATCAGTCGGGCCAGCCCGCCCCGGCGCGCCGAGGGAACCACCTCGACCAGACTCAATCCCAGCCAGCGACCGTTCCCGGTCACCGTGCCCCGGGCCGCCGCGAGCAGTTCGTCGGTGCCCTCGGGGGCGTACACGTGGGCGAAGCGGACCTGGTCCACGGCGGTGAGCACGTGCCGGGCGGCCGGCGGGAGGCCGGTTTTGCGGGCGGCCGCCAGGGCGAGCCAGCCGTCGGACGGCGTCTCGGCGAGCCGGACCTCGCGCCGGTCCGGCCCGGCGCTCGGGCCCGCCGACTCCCGCACGGTGGCTAACGGCGCGGTCTGCACCAGCACCGGCGGGGCGGTTGACCAGCCGCGCGAGTCCAGCGCGGCGTTCACCGGGGCGGCCAACGGCAGCGGCACGTTGACCCGAGCCGGCAGCCCGCGGGCCGCATACCATGCCTCGACCGCGTCGAGCGCGGCGTCCAGTGGACGGTCCGGGTCACCCACCGGCAGCGCCGAGTTGGCCCGCCCGGTCCACCCGTCGGCGGCCCGCAGCAGCCAGTCGCCGAGCCGGTCCCGGACGGGGGCCGGCCACGCCTCGTCGGCGGCGTGTTCGAGTGCCGCCACGGCCGTGGCGGTCGGCCGCCGCGCGGGCGGCACCCGCTTCGCCCGGTGCACCTCGGCCAGCGGCACGCGCAGTTCCCCGCGCGCGGTGGCGATGCTCAGGTGGGTGTCGGTGAGGGCGGTCAGCTCACCGAGGGCGTCGGAGAACAGCGGCCGTCCGGCGCGACTGCCCACCACCCGCCGCACCACGACCCGGTGACCAACATCCCTGTGCTGGAGCACGATCGACCACCTCCCGGGCGAGATACTAGGCTCTAGCTTGTCGCGGGAACTCGCGGCATCGTCGCGGGAGATCGCGGCGTCGCTTCGCGGAGGAGAAGATCGGTGACCTACATCATCGCCGAGCCGTGCGTGGATCTGCTCGACAAGGCATGCATCGAGGAGTGCCCGGTCGACTGCATCTACGAGGGCAACCGGATGCTCTACATCCACCCCGACGAGTGCGTCGACTGCGGGGCGTGTGAGCCGGTGTGTCCGGTGGAGGCGATCTTCTACGAGGACGACGTGCCGGAGCAGTGGAAGGACTACACCACGGCGAACTACGAGTTCTTCGAGGATCTCGGCTCGCCCGGTGGCGCCTCCAAGGTCGGGAAGATCGACAAGGACACGCCGTTCGTCGCCAGCCAGCCGCCGCGCGGGGACGCACACTGAGCGGCCCACCGGTCACCGGGACCCGCGGCTTGTCCGCGCGGCTCCCGGAGTTCAACTGGGACGTCCTGGAGGACGCCGCCGCGCTGGCGGCGGCGCACCCGGACGGCGTGGTGAACCTGTCCATGGGGACACCCGTCGATCCGGTGCCCGAGGTGGTCCGGGCGGCGCTGGCCGCCGGGTCGGACGCCCCGGGCTACCCGCTCACCGCCGGCACGCCCGCCCTGCGCGCGGCCATCGCCGGGTGGGCCGAGCGGGCCTGCAGGGCGACCGGAGACGGGCTCGGTGTGCTGCCCACCATCGGCTCGAAGGAGCTGGTGGGCTGGCTGCCCACCATGCTGGGCATCGGCCCGGGGGACGCCGTGGTGATCCCCCGGATCTGCTACCCGACATATGCCGACGGGGTGCGCCTCGCCGGCGCCGAGACCATCCGGTCCGACTCGCTGACCGCGGTCGGCCCCTCCCGGGTCAGGTTGGTCTGGGTCAACTCGCCCGGCAACCCGACCGGGCAGGTGCTGCCCGCCGCCCACCTGCGCAAGGTGGTCGACTGGGCGCGCGAGCGGGGCGCCGTGGTGGCGAGCGACGAGTGCTACCTGGGTCTGGGCTGGACGGCCGAGCCGGTGTCGGTGCTGTCCCCGCAGGTGTGCGGCTCGTCGTACGAGGGCGTGCTCGCCGTCCACTCGCTGTCCAAGCGGTCCAACCTGGCCGGTTACCGCGCCGGGTTCGTGGCCGGCGACCCGGCGCTGGTGGCCGAGCTGCTCAAGGTGCGCAAGCACGCCGGGATGATCGTGCCGGCGCCGATCCAGTCGGCGATGGTCGCCGCACTCTCCGACGAGGAGCACGCCGCGGCCCAGCGGGCCCGGTACGCGGCCCGCCGCGACGTGCTGCGGGAGGCGTTCGCGGGCGCCGGATTCGAGATCGAGCATTCGGCCGGCGGGCTCTACCTGTGGATGACCCGGCACGAGGACTGCTGGCAGACCGTCGACTGGCTGGCCCGGCGCGGCATCCTGGTGGCGGCCGGGAGTTTCTACGGTCCGGCCGGCCAGCGGTACGTCCGGGCGGCCCTGACCGAGAGCGACGAACGGATCGCCAGCGTCGCCGCCCGGCTCGCCGGCTGACCCGGTGGACGGATCGGCCCGGACCCGGGCGGCGGTAGTCGGCACCGGGCTCATCGGTGGGTCGATCCTGCTGCGACTGCGGGACGCGGGTTTCGACGTGTCCGGCTGGGATCCGGACGCCGGCACCCGGTCCGCCGGGCGGGACCGGGGCCTCCGGTTTCCCGACCGGCTCGTCGAGGTGGTGTCGGATCGGGACGTGGTGTTCCTCGCCGGGCCGCTCGCCACGTTGCCCGCGACGCTCACCGAGGTGGCCGCGCTGACCACGGAGGGCTGCCTGCTCACCGACGTGGGCAGCACCAAGGTCGGGATCGCGGCGGCGGCCGGACGGGCCGGACTCGACCACCGGTTCGTACCTGGTCATCCGATGGCCGGCACCGAGCGGGCCGGCTTCGCCGCTGCCGACGGAGAGCTGTTCCGGGGAGCGGCATGGGCTCTCTGCCCCGGTCCGAACCTCGGCGCGTTCCGCCGGGTGGCGGGGCTGGTCATCGAGGCGTTCGAGGCCTGTGTCGTGCCGCTCACCCCCGACCGGCACGACGAGGCGGCGGCGATGTCGTCGCACGTACCGCACCTGCTGGCCCGTGCGCTCGCCGGTGCCGCCCAGCGGTCGCCCGTACGCGCAGCCATCCTCGCGCTGGCGGCGGGGAGCTTCCGCGACGGCACCAGGGTCGCCGGTACGCCGAGTTCACGCACCGCCGAACTGCTGTTGGGCAACCGGGAATCGGTGCTGCGGGGGCTGTCCGCCGTGGAGTCGTTCGCCGGTGAACTGGCTGGGGCGCTGCGCAGCGGAGACGTCGAGCGGTTGGTCCGGTTGCTCGACGAGGGCTCGGCGCTGCGGGCCGAACTGCCGACGGCACAGTCGGCTGGGACTGGTATGACCGAGTCGGCTGGTATGACTGAGTCGGCGGATTCCGCAATGGTGTCGCGAACGGTGCGGTTCTCGCTCGCCGATCGCTCCGACGAGTTGGCATACCTGCTGGATCTGGGCGTGGCCGGTGGTTATCTGGTCGACTGCGCGGAAACCCAGGACGAGGTCGTCTACCACGAACTCCGCCCCCGCTGACCCCCCACCCCACCCGCCATCGCGGCGATCTTGCTGTTTCGGCTGCGGCAGAACGGCCTGTTTGCCGCGAATTGCCAACCCAAAGCGCAAGATCGCCGCAGTGGGGCGGGGGATGGCGCACGGTCGCCGCAGTGGGGCGGGGAGGGCGGCGCACGGTCGCCGCAGTGGGGCGGGGGGATGGGGGGCGGTGTCGTTAGGGTGGGCGGATGGTGGACACGCCGGTGGTCAGGGTCCGTGGTGAGATCGAGCGCGAGGTGCCGCCGGAGGTGGCCCGGTTCGCGGTGACCGTCGCCGCTCGGGACCGGGACAGGGAGACCACGCTGCGCCGGCTCGCCGAGCGGTCGGCGGCGCTCCGGTCGCTGCTCGACCAGTACCGCGAGGCGATTGAACGGCACGAGACCGGTCAGGTGTGGATCCGGCCGGAGCTGAAGCGTTCCGGCGAGCGGGTGGCCGCGTACCACGGGTCGGTGGGCACCACCGTGACCGTCACCGACTTCGCCGCGCTGGGCGAGATGATGCTGCGGCTGGCCGACCAGGACCAGACCACGGTGGCCGGTCCATGGTGGTCGCTGCGGCCGGACAGCCCGGTGTACGGCGAGGCGCGCCGCGACGCGGTGCGCGCGGCCATCGACCGGGCCGGCGAGTACGCGGACGCGCTCGGCGCCCGGGTGATCTCACTGGTGGAGCTGGCCGACACCGACCTGGCGGCCGACCGGCCGATGCTTATGCGAACCGCCGGGTTCGCTGGGGGAGCGGAGGCGGGCGGACCACCGGCCCTGGACCTCGACCCGCAACAGCAGACCGTCCGGGCCAGCATCGAGGCCACCTTCACGATCAGCGCACCGGCGTTGCCTGGCACGTCCGCCGAATGACGCCTCCGTCCCGGCCGTTCAAGGACCCCCGGGCGGTTACCGCGTACCCCGTGGAAGAAATCGTGGCGCGGGCCCGCGCCCTCGCCGCGACCGGGCCGCGCCGGTTGCTGGGCATCGTCGGCGCCCCGGGTGCCGGCAAGTCCACCCTGGCCGAGCGGCTGGTTCGTGATCTCGGGCCGGTGGCGGCGCTGGTGCCGATGGACGGCTTCCACCTGGCCGAGGACGAATTGCGCCGGCTGGGCCGGCACGACCGCAAGGGTGCTGTGGACACCTTCGACGCGGCCGGTTACGTGGCCCTGGTCCGGCGGCTGCGGGCGCCCGACGGGGAGACGGTCTACGCGCCCCGGTTCCGCAGGGACCTGGAGGAGCCGATAGCGGGTGCGATCCCGGTGTCGCCGGACGTGCCGCTGGTGATCACCGAGGGCAACTACCTGCTGGTGCCGGACGGGCCATGGGCCGATCTGCGTGGGCTGCTCGACGAGGTGTGGTACCTCGACCTGGACGAACGGGTCCGGCTCGACCGGCTGACCGAGCGGCACCGGGCGTACGGTCGGCCGCCCGAGGTCGCCGCCGCCCGGGCGCGCGGCTCCGACCAGGTCAACGCCGACCTGATCGCCACCACCGCCGACCGCGCCGACCTGGTCTTCCGACTGACAGTCTGATCAGCCTGACCGCACGCCATGATTGACTCGGTGTGCGGGAGGTCGGGGGTTGCGGGCGAGTTGATCCCCCGACATGCCGCAGACCGCACCGATCAGTGAGAGGTACGGTGGCGGTGGCCCGGTGCGGCCGGCCGCTCGCGCCCTGCAACGGGTCTGGTGAACGCACCAACGCCTGATCCCGTGCGTCGGCTTCGACTCGCGGCACCGGCCGACAACGCGAGCATCGGCATCCCGTGCCGGGTGGAGGCCACCGCATGACCAGCGCCGAACGCGCCAAGAACCTCGCCAAGCTGCTGCGCCGCGACCTCGCGGCGGCCGGCATCGACATCCCACACAGCCTCGGCCTGGAGCTGGTCGCGCACCAGCAGGGCGCCAGGGACTGGAACACCCTGGCCGCCTCGGGTCGCCCCAGTTCCGCGCCCGAGGTCGGCGCCGCTTCCGGGCCTGATGTCAACGCCGGTTCCGCACCGGCCTCTCGGCCCGAGGTGGCGTCGGCTGGTCAGCCTGACGCCGCGCCAGCCGGACGGCCCGCCGTCGGGCCCGGGGTGCCGGTGCTGCGGGTGATGTCGGTCGAGACGGCGCTGCCGTTCTATGTTGACTACCTGGGGTTCAGGCTGGACTGGACGCACCGGTTCGAGCCGGGCCTGCCGGCATACGTGCAGGTGTCGCGGTCGGCGGCGGTGCTGCATCTGTCGGAGCACCACGGCGACGGCAGCCCGAACGGCGTCGTTTGGCTGCCCGTGGCCGACGTGTACCGCCTCCATCGGGAGTTGCTGGCGCGGCCCGACGTGCCGATGCGGCCCGGGGTGGACGCCGACGCGCCAGGCGGCCCGACGCTCGCGGTGATCGACCCGTACGGGAACGTGCTGCGGTTCGCCCAACCCGCCCAACCCGCCCAACCCGCCTGACCGGCTCAACGACGCTTCTATGGATCGTGGATTATTGCCCCCGGGAGGGCCTCAGGAATCCACGATCTACTCCGCGACTGGGGTCCGGTCCGGTCAGCGTGGTAGGCGGGAGGCGCAGGCGGTCTATGACCTGCTGGCGAAGATCGAGGACCTGACGTATCCGCCGGGTACCCCCTGCCGGCCGGTCGCGCCCCCTCGCTGATCATTACGACGTCTCCCATTCGACCATCCAGCGTGCGGTGGCCACGCTGCGCGAGCAGGGTGTGCTGGTCGGGCGGCCGGGCCACGGCGTCTTCGTAGTCGAGGACAAGAAGCGATAGAGCGCGCTGTCCAGCCGCCTCCCGCGACGTTGGGTACGTGAATCTTGGACAGGTTCCGTCCAAATACGACGGAACCTGTCCAAGATTCACGTCAATGGGGGAGGGCTGATCAGTCCGCGTGGGCGGGTGGGTCGGCGGGCGCGGCGCGGGGCCGAGGGCGCTCAGTACCGCCACCGCCGCGGCCCGTTCCCGCAGGTACTCGATTGACAGCGGATAGCCGCCGTGGCTGCGGATCGGCGGATCGCGCACCTCGCCGTCGCGGGGTGCAGCGACTCCGGGTCGCGCACCACGATCTCCCGCTCGCCGGCCGGCACCGGCCAGCCCAGTGGGTCGGTGGGTCGCCAGAAGTTGGTCCACCGGATCCGGTCGTCCGGACCGGTAAGCGCCGCGGTGACGGCGGGCAGCCGGTTCGGGCCGAAGTAGGCGGGGAACACCCGGCCGTACAGCCGGCTGAGCAAACCGTACTCTTTGGGGACCGGGTGGATGACGTTTTCGGTCACCGCGTCAGGGGTCGGTGCCCATTTCTCTGGTAGCCGGCGTTCCGGTACGCCCACGGCCGTCGATACCTGATCAGGAAGCCGACCAGGATGAGGGTGAGGACCGCCGCTCCACCGTCAGTGATCAGGGAGGGAAGCAGCCCTGCCGGACCAAACTCGGCCCGGGTCGCCGTGAATACCTCGGGTGGGATCGCCACCACGCCGGCCGCCTGGGTCACGTTGACACCGAGCACTGTCCAGAAGACCCAGCCGTGCCCGGCCCGGGCCAGCAGGCCGATCGCGTTGCCGACAATGTAGAGGCAGCCGACGATTCGGAATCCGGTTACGAAGCCGGGCGCCGACATCTGCGCCTCGGCGGGCGTCGAGCCGGCGAGTCGCATCATCTCCGTGACGGTCCCGACATCGATGATCAGAAAATTGTGCAGCGTCGTTCCGATGACGAAGACGACCGAGCAGACGACGGTGAGGAGTTGCAAGGGTCGGGTCCAGCGGGAGGGAACCTGGGATCCGGGTTCGGTGGTGGACGAGGTCATGGCGAACGACCGTATTCACGAAACCTCGCCCGCTGATCGGGGATCGACCCGATCCGGGCCCGGAACCGACCCTGAGTCGGCGTGCGGGTCGGCGGGGCACGGAACCGCCGCCGGGTCGGGTGGGTCGGTGGGCGCCGGGATCGGCGGCAGCCGGGGTGCCGGGCCGAGGGCGCTCAGGAATGCCACCGCCGCCGCCCGTTCCCGCAGGTATTCGATCGACAGCGGGTAGCCGCCGTGGCTGCGGATCGGCGGATCGCGTACCTCGCCGTCGCGGGGGTGCAGCGACTCCGGGTCGCGCACCACGACCTCCCGCTCGCCGGCCGGCACCGGCCAGCCCAGTGGGTCGGTGGGCCGCCAGAAGTTGGTCCACCGGATCCGATCGTCGGGACCGGTAAGCGCCGACGTGACGGCGGGCAGCCGGTCCGGGCCGAAGTATGCCGGGAACACCCGGCCGTACAGCCGGCTGAGCTGGCAGCCGTACGAGAAGAACCAGATCCGGCGGCGCCAGCGGGCCGGGACCTGGAGGATCACCGCGACCAGGATCACCGCGCCCTGGCTGTGCCCGCTGAGGATCACCCCGTCGGCGCCGCGCGGGTCGTCGGCGGGCAGCGCCATCAGGCCGGTGGCCCGGGTCTGCACCTGCGGCACCGCCCGCTCGGCATAGCTCGGCGGGGCGAGCGGGTGGGCGGCCCGCGGCCAGAACGTGCCGATGTCCCAGACCACGCCGACGACCCGGCGGACCGAGTCGTGCCGATAGACCAGCAGCCCGACCATGCCGACGACGACCGGCAGCAGGCCGGCGAGCGCCGCGCCGGCGTCGATGGTCCCGTGCACCAGCATCGCCCAGTAGCGCGGACTGCCTGGCGTCGGTCGCAGCCCGGTCAGCGCGGCGGCGCTGGCCACCACCGCGAGTCCGCCCGACACGGCGGTGAACTGACCGACGAGACGCAGCGCACGTTCGCCGACCAGTCGGTGCAGGGCGTGGTACGCGGCCACGTCCCGGGCTCGCCGCCGGTCGTGGGCGGACAGCCGGTGGCCGGCGGTGATGATGCCGGCGAGGCTGTTCCGGCGCAGCGCGGCGAATTCGAACCAGACCCGTGCGGCGGTGCCGAGCAGGGTGAGTGCGGCGGCCAGCACAGCCGGGCCGGCCCACATGGTGGGGACCGGCGCCAGCACCGCCGCCACGCCGGTGCCCGAGACGTCCCGGTTCAGTCGGGCGGTGGTCCAGTGCAGCGCTCCCGCGCTGTACGCGGAGCCGAGCAGCCAGCCGAGCCCGGCCAGTACCGCCGGTCCACAGCCGGCCCAGGCCGGCCGGTGGTCGCGCGTCGGGCCGGGGCCGACGGACGACCGGCGGGGCAGCAGCAGGGTCGCGGCGGCGGTCACCGCGAACACCAGCAGGATCGCGGCCCAGGCCGGCAGACCCGCCGGCGGATCGGGTACCCGGGGCAGCGCGCCGGCGTACCAGGAAAACGCCGTCACCAGGGCGATGGCGCCGGTCACCGGCCCAGCGAGCGCCCGGCGCCCGGTGCGCGACACCCCGCCGATCGCGATCAGCAGCAGCACCTGGAGGCTGGCCAGCCAGGCGATCAGCGCGTCGTAGCCGGGCAGCGACCGATCCGCGCCGCAGCCGGGCTGACCCCGGTCGGCGAGGCAACCGACCGGCGGCCGGAGGTCGGTCAGCGGGATGCCGCGCGGTCCGTCGGGCAGCAGCAGGGTGACGACGGTGACCAACACACCGGCCAGCGCCAGGGAAAGCATCAGGCGGGCGTACCAACCCACGGGAGCCTGGCCGGCGCGGCGGGCGAGGTAGGGGTGGCCGAGCGCGGCGGCGGCCAGCGTGACGGTCGCGACCAGCGCACCGGCCGCGCCCCAGCCGAGCGCGGCGCGCGGACCGGTCGGTGGATCCATCAGCAGTACCGCTCCCAGCGGGACGCTCGCCGCCGCCGCGGCGCCGGTGGCCAGGTGCACCGCGGCGAGCCGGCGGACCTGACCCTCGCCACACCAGAAGGTGGGGTGCCGCAGTGGGTTGTCCAGCGGGTCCTCGTCCGGCGGGTCGACCGGTGCCGCGGGCAGTTCGGCCTCGTACTGGAAGGTTCGCCAGGTGAGCAGCCCGACCATGGCGAGCAGGCCGAGCGGCAGCAGGAGCCCGACGGCGAGCGGGCGGGCGGCGGTGCTCCACCAGCCGTGACCGAGAAAGCCCCACGGGCCGGGCAGTTGGGCGAGGCAGCGCGGGTCGACGCACTGCCAGGCGATCAGGTCGACCCCGATGCCGGCCGCCGCGAGCACCAGGGTCGCGGTCAGGCTGAGGCAGAACAGCCGGATCAGCCAGGCGGCGATGCCGCTGCGGCTGTTCCAGCGCTCGTCGGCGGGGTCGGCCGGCACGTCCGGCCGGGCGTGCAGGGCGATGTTGGCGAGGGTGAACGGCAGCAATGCGGTCCACAGCGCCCGCTCGATGTCCCGCGCGGTCCGCGCGCCGGAGGTCAACTGCCCCCAGCTGTACGCCTCGACAACGACCGGTTCGTCGCCGGCGGGGCCGATGGGACCGGCGGGGCCAATGGGACCGGCGGGAGCGGCGGGAGCGGCGGGGCCGATGGGACCGGCGGGGTCGATGGGGAAGCCGGGGTCGGCGAGTCGGTAGAAGCCGGTGGTGGCGTCCCCGGCCACCAGCCGGGGCGGGACGGGGTCCACCGCGGCGCCCGGATCGACGCCGAGGCTGTCCGCCGGCGGGGTGTTGGAGACCCCGTGGACGCGTAGCTCCAGAATTCGCCCGCGCACCTGGTCCTCCGTAGAGTAATCGGCTCATTACTCAGAGTGCGCGTACAGGTGTTCGGCCGGATCCACCGTTCGGCCGGGAAGCGGTGTCCGTTTGCACCGCATTCACGTCGGGTTTCACCCGGTCTGACCTGCGGAGATGGAAATTGCCGGCCGAGGCTACCCGATCTCGCGGAGCACCCGGGCTGGATTACCGACCGCCACCACGCCGGCCGGGAGGTCACGGGTGACCACGCTGCCCGCCCCGACCACGGTGTCCGATCCGATGGTGACGCCGGCCAGCACGATCGCCCCGCCACCCAGCCAGACGTTGTCACCGATGGTGATCGGACGGGCCGACTCCCACCTGTCCCGGCGCGGACCGGGCTCCACCGGGTGCGTCGGGGTCAGCAACTGCACGTTGGGGCCGATCTGCACGTCGGCGCCGATGCCGATCCGGGCCACGTCCAGCAGCACCGCCCCGTAGTTGACGAACGTCCGGTCCCCGATCGTCGTCTGGTAGCCGTAATCGACGTACAGCGGTGGCCGCACCTCGACACCGTCGCCCACCGCGCCCAGCAGCGTGGCGAGCAGCCGAGCGCGCTCCTCCGGGCGGTCGACGCTGCTGGCGTTGAACCGCTCCATCAGGCTCGCGGCCCGCTTCAGGTCCGCGACCAGGTCCGGGTCGTCGGCGATGTACGGCTCGCCGGCGAGCATCCGGTCCTTCTGGAGGCCCATCGGATCAGTCGTTGGCGTGCAGCGCCGAGTTCAGCTCGATGCCCCGACCGGTGCGCGGCCGGGCCTCCAGCGCCCCGGTCACCGAGTTACGCCAGAACAACAGCCCGTCCACCCCGGACAGCTCGCGGGCCTTGACCACCCGCCCGTCCGGCAGGGTGATCTTCGAGCCCGCCGTGACATAGCAACCGGCCTCGACCACGCAGTCGTCGCCGAGCGAGATGCCGATGCCGGCGTTGGCACCGAGCAGGCTGCGCTCGCCGATGCGGACCTTCTCGGTGCCGCCGCCGGAGAGGGTGCCCATGATCGAGGCGCCGGCGCCGACATCCGAGCCGTCCCCGACCACGACGCCCTGCACGATCCGCCCCTCCACCATCGAGGCGCCCAACGTGCCGGCGTTGAAGTTGCAGAAACCCTCGTGCATGACCGTGGTGCCGGCGGACAGGTGGGCGCCCAGGCGAACCCGGTCGGCGTCGGCGATCCGCACCCCGGCGGGCACCACGTAGTCGGTCATCCGGGGGAACTTGTCCACTCCGTACACGCTCAGGTGCCGGCCGGCGGCCCGCTCGACCACCCGCAGTTCGTCGACCCGGTCCGGTGGGCAGGGCCCGGCCGACGTCCAGGCCACGTTCGGGAGCACCCCGAAAATGCCGTCGAGGTTCAGCTCGTTTGGCCGCACCAGGCGGTGCGAGAGCAGGTGCAGCCGCAGATACGCGTCGGCGGTGTCCTTGATCGGGTCGGCCAGCGAGGCGATCTCGGTGGTCACCTGCTCGGTGCGCAGCCCCGGCAGCGCCCGCTCGCCGACGGCCGACGGCGGCAGATCCAGCACGTCCCCCTGGTCCTCGCCGGGCACCAGCGGAAGCGCGCCCAACCCCAGCTTGCCGGTCGGGTACCAGGTGTCCAGCACCTGGTCGCCGCTGGTGACGGTCGCCAGGCCGATGCCCCAGGCCGACTGCTCGGTCACGACGGTTGCCCTTTCGTCCGCACCTAAGGCGCGAACCGCTCACGTCCCGCTCGCCCGCGCCCAGATGACGGTACCGTGCCGAGCATGGACAACCCGCTCACCCCTGAGGTGTTGGCCGATCCGGTGACGCTGACCCGCGTCCTGGTCGACATCGAGTCCGTCTCCCGCAACGAGAAAGAGTTGGCCGGCTACGTCGAGGAAGTGCTCCGTAAGGTCCCCCACCTCTCCGTGTCCAGGCTCGGGAACACCGTGATGGCCCGCACCGACCTGGGCCGGGACCAGCGGATCGTGCTGGCCGGGCACCTGGACACCGTGCCGATCAACAACAACTTCCCGTCGGAGTTGCGGGGGGATCTGATCTACGGCTGCGGAACGTCCGACATGAAGTCGGGCGTGGCGTACGCCCTGCATCTGGCGGTCATGGTGCCGAACCCGCGGTACGACGTGACGTACTTCTTCTACGAGGCGGAGGAGATCGAGTCCCGGTACAACGGCTTGTTCCTCGTCTCCGAGGCGCACCCGGAATGGTTGGACGCGGACTTCGCGGTGCTGCTCGAGCCAACCCACGGGGTGGTCGAGGCGGGTTGCCAGGGCACCATGCGGTCGTTGGTCAGCACGCTGGGGCGGCGGGCGCACTCGGCCCGGTCCTGGCACGGCGTGAACGCCATCCACGGCGCGAGCGAGGTGCTGCGGCGGCTCAACGAATACCAGGCGCGCACGGTGACGATCGACGGCTGCGCTTACCGCGAGGGGATGAACGCGGTCCGGATCAGCGGCGGAGTGGCCGGCAACGTGGTCCCCGACCGGTGTGACATCGAGGTCAACTTCCGGTTCGCGCCGGACCGTACCGTGGCCGAGGCCGAGACCCACCTGCGCGAGGTGTTCGCGGGTTTCGACGTGGTGATCACGGACTCGGCCGCCGGCGCGCTGCCCGGTCTCGGCGCCGAACCGGCCCGGGAGTTTCTCGCCGCGGTGGGGGAGGCCCCGATCGGCAAGCTGGGCTGGACCGACGTGGCGCGGTTCGCCGCCATGGGGATCCCGGCGCTCAACTTCGGACCGGGCGATCCGAACCTGGCGCACCACCCGGACGAGCACGTCGAGATCAGCAAGGTGCGGGACGGGGCGGCGACGCTGCACCGCTGGCTCGCGGCCTGATCGGCCGGCCCGGTCGACCGGGCCCGATGGGTCCACCGGGCCCGGTCGACCGTCGTCACCCGCCGATCAACGACTCGTCCTCCACGGCAGCCTGGTCGCGTCCCGCGGTCGCCGGCTCACCGGCGCTGTCCGCCGGCGCGGCGCTCCGCATGGCCAGTCGCCGCTCGGCGACCACCTCGCGGATCCGCCGGTGCATCTCCCGCCGGTACCGCAACATCTGCCGATCGTTCATCACGGTTGGTCCTCCCCCCGAGGTGCCCGGCGCGTCGGCGAACCGCCGGGCCAGGTCGCCGTGCGTTAAGTATGTGCAGAGTAAGACGTGCGTGCGACAGTTTTGGTTGCGTCGGCACGTGGTGTTCCTCTCCAGAAACCCGGTGGGCAACTCTCCAGCGGCACGCCGGACAGACATCTCATCCGGGTCCGGGTCGCCGGTGTGCCGCGATCCGACCGGCGCTACGGCGTCCGGATCCGACCGGCACTACGGTTGACCACATGAATCACGATGTCGGCGGGGGTCGAGCGGACGGAGGCCGGTCACCGGCCCGGGAGCGGCACCGCGGCGCGGTCACCCTCCGACGTGAGGCCATTCCGGCCTCCACGGCGGACCAGCGGCTCCTGGACTCGCGCCAGCGGGCCGACTGGAAGACCAAGGACGCCTGGCGGGCCCTGCGGATCCTGTCCGAGTTCGTGGAGGGCTTCGACACACTCGCCGACCTGCCGCCGGCGGTAAGCGTCTTCGGCTCGGCGCGCAGCAAGCCGGACAGCCCCGAGTACGAACTGGCGGAGCAGCTCGGCGGGGCGCTGGCCCGGGCGGGCTACGCGGTCATCACCGGGGGTGGCCCGGGTCTCATGGAGGCCGCCAATCGCGGGGCGAGCGAGGCTGGCGGCATGTCGATCGGGCTCGGCATCGAACTCCCCTTCGAGCAGGGGATCAACGACTGGGTGGACCTTGCCATCGACTTCCGCTACTTCTTCGCGCGCAAGACCATGTTCGTCAAGTACGCGCAGGCGTTCGTGGTCTTGCCCGGTGGCTTCGGCACCATGGACGAGCTGTTCGAGGCGCTCACCCTGGTGCAGACCGGCAAGGTCACTCGGTTTCCGGTGGTGCTGATGGGTGAGACCTACTGGCGAGGGCTGCTCGACTGGCTGCGGGACACGATGGCCGCGCATGGCAAGATCGGGCCGGTTGACCTCGACCTGGTCCGCGTCACGGACAGCGTCCAGGTCGCCGTACGGCATATCGTAGAGGCGGACGCCGCGCTCACCGCGGAGCAGACGGTGTTGCAGGACGCGGCGGTCAGTCAGACAGCGGCCGACCAGCAGGCGGCCAGTGCACACCGGGAGGACCGCTAGACCCATGGCAGCCATCTGCGTCTTCTGCGCTTCCTCCCGGGTCCTCGACAAACGCTGGCTGGACCTGGCCACCGAAACCGGTCGGGAGTTGGCCCGGCGTGGCCACACCGTGGTTTCCGGCGGGGGCTGCGTCGGCATGATGGGCGCGCTCGCGGACGGCGCCCGCACCGGTGGTGGCCGCACCTTCGGCGTGATCCCGCAGGCGTTGGTGGATCTGGAGGTCGCCGACGTGCACGCGGACGAGCTGGTGGTGACCGACGACATGCTCGGGCGGAAGGCCGTCATGATCGAGAAGTCGGACGCCTTCCTCACCCTGCCTGGTGGGCTGGGCACGATGGACGAACTTTTCGAGGTGTGGACCACGGCCACCATCGGCATACACCGCAAGCCGGTGGTGCTGCTCGACGTGGACGGCTTCTATCGCGGTCTGCTGGACTGGCTCGCCGGACTGGCCGGCACCGGTTTCGTCGGCGCGCGGGCGTTGGACACGCTGGTGGTGGTCGACTCCGTGGCGGCGGCGCTGGATGCCATGGAGGCCCGGCTCGGGCAACCTGTCCCGCCGCCGCGAGACGGCACGCAGTAGGGACTGTCGGTCACTCTCCGCGCTGCCCGATCATGGGTGGGCGGAGCCTGCGCGTGCGGAGGGGGTGCGGCGTGGTGGTGGGTAGGCGTCGTACCGGCGTGCTGTGATGTCGGCTGTGCAGAGGTACCGGCTGGTCCGTGGGCCCACGGGGTCCAACCGGCAGGACCGGTCGGTCGACGCTCCCGGACCGGGTGGCGGCCGGCCGGTGGCCGGCCGGATCGCGGATCCGGTGCAGCGGCACGTCGTGGCGCACACCGACGGTCCGCTGCTTGTTATCGGCGGCCCCGGCACCGGGAAGACCAGCACCCTGGTCGAGTCCGTGGCGGCCCGGGTCGCCGAAGGCGTCGATCCCGAGCGCATCCTGGTGCTGACCTTCGGCCGCCGGACGGCCGGCGCGCTGCGCCGACGCATCGAGGCCCGGATCGCGGGCGGGGCGCGCCGCGTGGTGCACGAGCCACTGGTCCGCACCTTCCCGGCGTACGCCTTCGGCCTGCTCCGCCGGGCCGCGGCCGAGCGGGGTGAGCCGTCGCCGCGGCTGCTCACCGTCCCCGAACAGGACCTGGTGATCCGGGAGTTGCTGGAGGCGGTCGGCGAGGGCGAGAGCGACGCGATGGGCTGGCCCGAGGGGCTGCGGCCAGCGCTGCGCACCCGGGCGTTCGCCGAGCAACTGAGGGACCTGCTCATGCGGGCCGCCGAGCGTGGAGTCGGGCCGGTGGAGCTGGCCCGGCTGGGCGAGAAGCTGGACCGGGCCGACTGGCCGGCGGCCGCCCGGTTCCTGCGGGAGTACGTCGCGGTGCTGGCACTGCGCGACGCCACCACCCGCGACTCGGTCGCCTACGATCCGGCCGAGCTGGTCCGGGCCGCCGCGGGTCTGCTCAACGACGACCCGGAGCTGCTGGCCGCGGAGCGGCGCCGGCTCGCCCACGTGTACGTCGACGAGTTGGCCGACACCGATCCGGCCCAACTGGACCTGCTGTCGCTTGTGGCCGGTGGTGGGAAGCCGCTGGTGGCCTTCGCCGACCCCGACTCGTCGACGTACGCGTTCCGGGGCGCCGACCCGGCGGGCGTGACCGCGTTTCCGCGCCGGTTCCGCACCGCTTCCGGAGCGGTGGCCGAGACCGTGCTGCTGACCACCTCGTACCGGGCCGGGCCGATGCTGCTCGACGCGCTGCGGCGGGTGGCTCGCCGGCTGCGTGGGCCGGTGGCGCACCGTGACCTGCGCCCGTTGCCCGACGCCCCGGCCGGTGAGGTGCGGGTGCGCACCTTCCGGTCGGCCACCAGCGAGTCGGCATATCTGGCCCACGCGTTGCGCACCGCGCACCTGATGGACGGCGTGCCCTGGTCGGAGATGGCGGTGCTGGTGCGGTCCACCGCGCTGGCCCTGCCCTCGGTGCAGCGGGCGCTGCATGCGGCCGGCATCCCGACCGTGGTGCACGGGGAGGACCTGCCGCTGCACCTGCAACCGGCGGTGGCGCCGCTGTTGTCGCTGCTGCGCTGCGCGCTGGAGCCGGACCGGCTGGACGAGGAGACGGCGGTCGCCCTGCTGCACTCCCCGTTGGGTGGGGCGGACCCGTTGGCCGAGCGGCGGTTGCGGCAGGGGTTGCGGGCCCTGGCACTGGCCGCCGGCGATCGGCGACCCTCCGGCGAACTGCTGGTGGAGGCACTGCGGGAGCCGGCCGAGCTGGCCGCCGTGGAGCGGCGCTGGGCGGCCCCGGCCAAGGCGATCGCCGGCCTGCTCGCCACCGCGCGGGACACGGCTGCGCGCGGTGGCTCCGTCGAGGACGTGTTATGGGCGGTCTGGCAGGCCAGCGGCCTGGCCGATCGGTGGTTCGGCGCCGTCACCCGGGATCGGGCCCAGGGCGGGGACGTCGAGGCCGGGGTACGGTGGCGAGCCGCCGCCGCGGACCGCGACCTGGACGCGGTGCTGGTCCTGTTCGACGCCGCGGCGCGGTTCGTCGACCGGCTGCCGGGCGCCCGTACGGAGGTCTTTCTCGACCACGTGCTCGGTCAGCAGCTCCCGGCCGACACGCTCGCCCCCACGGCCGATCGCGGCGACGCCGTGCGGTTGCTCACCGCGCACGCCGCGAAGGGCCTGGAGTGGCAGCTCGTCGCGGTGGTGGGAGTCCAGGAGGGCGTGTGGCCCAACCTGCGGCTGCGCGGGAGTCTGCTCGGCGCCGAGCGGCTGGTCGACGTGCTGGCCGGGCGCGGTGAGGGCGCCGGCCTGCGGGCCACCCTGGTGGGCCAGACCTCGGCGTTGCTGGACGAGGAACGCCGGCTCTTCTACGTGGCGGCCGGCCGGGCCCGGTGGACGCTGTTGGT
Organism: Plantactinospora sp. GCM10030261; assembly: GCF_042666615.1. Classification (NCBI taxonomy): domain Bacteria; kingdom Bacillati; phylum Actinomycetota; class Actinomycetes; order Micromonosporales; family Micromonosporaceae; genus Plantactinospora; species Plantactinospora sp. GCM10030261. The sequence goes on along the minus strand of NZ_JBHTDD010000014.1, from coordinate 167 downwards.
CAGCGCCGTCGCTTCGACGTCTGTAGGCGGTGCCGACCACGAGGAGCAGCCCAGCCGGTTCCTGCACGAACTGGCCGGCTCCGATCCGGCCGGCCCACCCGATGACCCGCGCCCCCCACACGACACCGGCCCCCCCGACACCACCCCACCCCCCACCCCACCCCCGC